>CAZBKO010000023.1:0-26593 GCA_964492545.1 uncultured Lachnospiraceae bacterium | reverse complement strand
AAATTTAATATATTATTTGCTTTGTGTATGTGAATGGTGTAATATTATAGTATAAATATGCAAAGTGTGTATCAAGTGTAATAAAATATCATCTTTTGATATTAACTAATTTACAGTAGAGGGGGAAAATGAATGATAAGAAAGATAGTTACAACGGGAATTATTTTTTAATGGCATTTTCGTGTGCTGCATGTAGCAGCGTGAATTACACCGCCACTAAGCCAGATAAAAAACAGCCCGAAACATATGTCGTTAGTAATGAAGAAATCAAGAATTCAGATGGGAATCCATTATATGTAGATTTCTCAAACACTATGAAAATTACAAAACAAGATAATGAAATCAAAGTCAACATTGCAAAAAGAGATGATAAATCGAAATATTCATTAGTTACATATTCTTTGATAGGCATGTCTTTCAATGAATCTAATAATGTGGTTATTACAGATGATGATGTTAATCAGATTGTGTATACATATGATGAAAAAGATATAAATGAGAAAATAATAACAATAAGATTTACAATAACGGATTATGATAATTCAGATAATCAGCTTGGTTAGGATTACTCATTGGAGGCTACATATGAAAGGGCAGGTGGGGGCAAATGGAAAAAAATAGAAAAAACCTGGTAATGTCAGCTTTAATATGTGTTATGTTGTTAGCTGCACTTGTCACAGGTTGTTCGAAAGAAAAATACCAATTATCTACATCGGACAAGAAAGAACCAAAGATTAGTCAGGGCAAAACAAAAGGGAACCCAAATCCAGGAGGATCGACCAGGATTACTTATCCTTTTTCAAGAACATATATACAGATAGACAATGATAATTCATTTACAATGAAGGATACAGATAACAAATTCGTTGTTAATATATACAAGCTGGAGCCGGATTATGTTAGCTATGCAGTACTTTCCTATAAGCTTACAGGCGTAGAGTTTAATGAATCCAATAACGTTGTAATTGGGAATCTGAAAAAGGGAATAAGTAAAACAAAATGCGCACAGGTGGAATATACATTTGATAGAGATGATGTAACAAGTGACAGAATAAGTATGTTATTTACACTTAAATGCTATGATGATGAAGACAATGAGATATATGAGCAGTCTTCGGCGGGAATAGGTTACGGGAATGTATACAAAGATAGCTGGAGATAGGTAAGCAAATTGATTTTATAGCAGTCACTGTGTATACTATGTTTCGTCAAAATAAGGGATGGTGAAGTTAATGAAAAAGTTAATTATATGTATTGCTATTATTGCATGTGCAATGGCATCAATAGGTGTAATATTTGGAGATAATATAAGCGATAAACTGTTTGATAAAGATGATGTGAGCACTGAAAAAACTTCAATAAGTGCAAGGTACGATGATAATATGTTTGATGAAGATGAGGTACACATTGAAAAATCTGAAATAAAAAATGGGGTGGTGGATAGTAAGATTGAGAGCATGAAGAATGACGTCCTGTCAGATAAGAATTTAACCACTTATGATAGAAGCGATTTTATGAGCACACTTGCATTAGAACGTAGTGGACAGATAGAGTGGCAGTCCAGTTGTGCACCAAGATCTCTAGCTGCACTGGATGACTGTTATCCCGTGAAATATATGAAAAAGATAAACGATAATTTATTATATGTAGTATATAGATTGAATGAGGACGATAAAGATATTTATTCATACATTTTCTTCATAAAAAGTAGTACAGAAGATAATGGCTATGAAAAATGGATTCTTGCAGGAAATGTATTGTGGGCTACAGAAAAAATGGAATACAGTGATTTTGAAAATATTAAGATAGGTGATTCGCTTGACACAGTAGCAAAGGTAGATAAATTGGCAAAATTATATACACCACCATATGGTCCGGCGTATACGACTGATGTAGATGAGAACACCGGTGAAATAGTGAAGATAATAGATGAATATTATCAAGAACCATTGGAATATAGTTCATGCGTATTGCTGACAGATGGAATCCTAAATATCCAGTATGAGAGAAAAGATACTAATTCAGAGTATCATGTAACTAATATTAGTAAAAATGACAATTTTGAATTGTCTAATTATTGGTCAAAAGGAACATTTCAGGCAATTATTGAGCCGGGAGATTATCCGGAATAGCTTCAGTCTTCATAAAGAGAAAATGACCATGTGTGAACCTTTTGGCTCATGCATGGTCATTTTATGAGGTACGCCTGAGGCGTTATAATTTACTTCTTATCCTGATAAATCTTATGGGCCTTTGAGACATCTTCATCAGATACCTGTCCATCACCATATCGGGCGTGCTCATAAATATCAGCAAGCTCATTGTAGTCATTACCTGTTTTATATTTAATCCTGTCAGCCAAATCCTGAGGAGAATCGGCCTGATGAACGCTTATCATGGTGTCCTTATAGTAAAGAACCTTTTTCTTAAACATCTTACGAACCTTATCATTGTTGCTGCTAGGATGAAACAGGCTAAATGCAGTCTTTGTTCTTTTTACATCATCCTTTGCCTTGATTGTAGAACGGTCAGCTAAGTCAATGTTTTGATATTCCTTGTGTAAATTTGCCCTTATGTACTGTATTATCAGATAAATAACAAATACTGCTGCAGCTATTAGAAAAATAACTTTAACAACATTAGATATTGCCACAATTAATTCATTTGCAGAAAGATTTTTAACAACATCAGTTGTCAGGTCGCCGGTCTGGCTTTCAACAGTAACTGTATCCTCAGCAATGCTGTAATCATTATGAGCACGAAACAAACCAAAGAAGTTTGAAAATAATGAGAGTGTTCCGCCACAAATTAATTTGATAAACGACAGGAGTGCTCTATCTCCGGTAAATAATGAGCTAAATACATTTGTCATAAGGATTGCCGCTACCAGAATAATTCCGATGCAGATTCCTGTGGAACGAACAATCGAATTAATGGGTACGGAGCGACTCTTATCAACAGTGAGTACGTAGTTAATCAATCGTGTTATGAATTGCTTGATGAAGCAGAATGCCACAAATACTATAGCACTGTATAAAATATAGTTAGACAGCGCAGTAGACAGCTTATAGTAGGAATGCAGATAAATAGGAATAATAATTACCAGCATTTCCATGGGAACCTCAGTTGTACAATCAAGCTGTGAAGCATTCTCTTTTTTCCAATACATTTTACCGAGACCGGTCAATATGGAAATCACAGCCAATAGAACCACGATGTTAGGTGTACCAATATACGGCATCAAAAATGGCAGTGGAACAATTAGCAGCAAATGCATTAATGTGTAGTTGATGTAATTGCTGAAATGTCTTCTAATCAGATAGTCAGTATAACAGCAGACAAATACATACACAAGAGCGACAATGTTAGGAGAACTGCCCCATGCTGTTGCCTCCACACTGTAAAGTGTGCCGATTGATAACACAATTCCAAGAGACAATATATTTATGAGGCTTTTTACGTAGTATAGAATATTACAATTTATTTCCTTCATTAGTCCACCTCCCATTTGGTTACGTCCGGAAGCGTTATTTCAACTGGATTGATTCGCATTTCGGGTATTATATAGTAGCAAGGTATACCCATATCCTTCAGCGACATATAGTAATCCATTATATCCTGATGATGATAGTTAGATATAAATACATAAAATGCGTTATTGTTAATGCGGCCGTTGCTGATACGGCTGTCAAAATAATTCTTCACCATTTGAAAATAATCATCATAAGGCAGCGACAAATCAATTCGTGAAAGTGAATGGTCAATAGCATCCATATGAGAAGAGCCTGATCCGGACTTCTTGCATATTTGCTCCTTAGTAAAGGTATCATGTGCATTTGTTTCAAGGGCAACAGGAATTCTGCTATTGATGAAGCTGCAGGCAAGAGTGCTTGCTATGCTTATGGTATTCTCCTGCAAATGTTCATTTTTACTATAAATATCCAGGTCAACATTGAGAAAGATAGTAACCTCCTTTGAGGCGGTGGAAAAAAATGTATTTACCTGAAGTGCGCCATGACTGGCTGAACTTTTCCAGTTAATGCTCTTCATCGGGTCGTAGGGCTGGTATTCACGTATCCCACGAAACTCAAAGGGATCGTCAATGAGATGCTTGTCAGCAATGGATTCTCCCAGCATAGTATTAAATGGAACTTCAAAAGGTGCCATACTAAGCTTCCTTGGATAAACATGAATAATAATGTTATTCTTAATTTTCGCAATCAAGGTTTCGCCAATGAGCAAATCACTGGTATTAATATTTATATCATTCATATAGAAGCATCCACGCTGGGTACAGGTAAATGTCAGCTTCCTGGTAATTGATTTGTGGCTGGGCAGAGTGAAAACATCATCTCTGTAATAATAATCCGTTATGGACGAATTCTCTTCATCATCAAATGCGAAGGATCTTGGTGTGTTAAATTTGACATGGACCATAGGCAGCGGCAGAAACTTGTTATTGTCGATAATTTCCGTCAGAACATTGGTATCTCCCACCTGACATGTGTCATGCTCAACGGAAACATCTACGCTAAAGCCCTTTTTCCATAGTATTTTGTACATGGATGCCTGCAGCTTAAATACAATAATTATGCAGACAATTGCAATAATCAGATGCATACAGCCTCCTATTTCTCCCAGCTTTCTGTTGGAATGGTGATTGAATCAACGATGTCTTTTATGAGCTTTTGTTTGCCTGAGGTCTGTGAAAGGCTTGTGTAGGAAACGATTCTGTGCGCCAGTACCGGAATAGCAAGTGTCTTAACATCTTCAGGGATAACGTAGGTTCTGCCCTGAATTGCAGCATATGCCTGGCAGGCCTTGAGCAAAGCAAGTGTTCCTCTAGGGCTTACGCCTGAAGAAATAGATGAATTATTTCGCGTAGCCTGAACAATATCGGTTATGTAGGACCTGATTGACTGGTGAACAAATACACTGGTGATTGAGTTCTGCATATCTATTATCTCTGCTGCTGTGCATACAGGTAAAATGCTTTCAATTGGATTAGCTGAAATGAATCTGTCCATTATTGCCATTTCTTCATCAGGTGTTGGAAATCCCATTGATAGCTGCATCATAAAACGGTCCATCTGTGCTTCTGGAAGAGTAAATGTTCCGGCTGTCTCAATTGGATTCTGTGTTGCAATAACCAAAAATGGCTTGTCTAGCAGCCTTGTGTTGCCATCTACCGTAACCTGGCGTTCTTCCATACACTCAAGAAGACTCGACTGAGTTCTTGGTGTAGCACGGTTGATTTCATCAGCTAAGAGAATATTTGTAAAAACAGGTCCGGGTATAAATGTGAATTCTGATTCCTTTTGTTTAAAAATATTAAGTCCTGTGATATCGGAAGGAAGTAAATCCGGGGTAAACTGAATTCTTGAAAATTGTGAATCGACTGATTTTGCAAGGGATTTCGCCAGCATGGTCTTGCCTGTGCCGGGAGTATCCTCTAGCAGGATATGTCCACCACTAATTAATGCGGTGAGCATTAAGTCGATGGTCTCTGATTTGCCAATGATAATTTTTGATACATTTCCTTTAATTTCAGCTGCCAGCTGGCTAATTTTAATTAATTCCATAAGTGCCTCCTAAGTGTCTGGTTAATGTGCGTATGAAGTACAGCCACCCCCGTAACTATACACCAAAAAAATATATCTATATTATAATTCATAAGTATTTGGAAGTCAAAATAATACATAAACAATAATAAACTATTCATCTGACACTTGTATATTTTCAATATTTACGATAGAATAAATATAAATATGAAATTGAAAGTGTGGAGAAAATATGGCACAGAGACAAGTCATTTCCCTTAAGAAGGAAGAGGAAGAACAGAAGAAATTAATGAAGAAGATATACATTTTCCTTGGAATTGGATGCATTATGTATTATCTTGTACCATTTATTTTGTATGCAACAACTGGTGGGAATATTGAAGACATCGCTGGAATGATGTTTATGCTGTTGTTAGGTGTTTATCCATTTTATGTGTTTATTGCAAGCTTTATTTGCACAAGATATCATGGATTTAAGTGGTTCATACCAATACTGTTTAGTGCTTACTTTTTGCCGGCCGCACTGCTTTTCTTTGGAATTACTGCGGTGCCATATATTTTAGTGTATGCGGTATTTGGATATTTTGGATCCTTGGGGGCTAACCTGATAGTAAGGAGAATGGAGAGAATTAAGGCGAAGAAGGAGAAAGCATCACATGAGCAGAGAGAAAAAGCAACGAAGCGTGGAAGAAAAAAGAATTAGAAAATATTTGCTGATTTTTGTCATATATACGGTAGTTATGGCAGGCATTGTGGCAGCAGCAATATTATTACCTAAGAAGAGCAGTCTTCCAAGCAGAGATGATGTAACAATGAACTTTTCATCCACTTACTTAATGTAATGGGTGGAAAGTTTTTGCATTTTTGCAGATATTAGCAGTCACATAACACAATCATCTGATTATTTGTGAAGGAGCAGCACAGATGAAATATGATTTATGCTCCGGAATGGAGATAATATGGGAACATTTTTAGAACGTTATGAAGAATTTTTGGGAACAGGACAACAGAATGAAAAGGGAGAAACCCTTCAGGAGTTTTTGGAAAAATACGATGCACGAAAATACGAAACTCCATCTAATACAGTTGATAACATGATATTTTCATATGAGGGCAATCTTGATAAGCTGAAGCTTCTGCTGATTAAGAGAAAGAACCATCCATGCATTGGAATGTGGGCACTTCCAGGTGGCTTTGTGGATATGAAGGAGAATCTTTCAGATGCAGCGAAGCGAGAACTATACGAGGAGACAGGAATTGAGGGCCTTGAAAATGAGTTCGTAACCACATATGGTGATTATGATAGAGACCCAAGAACAAGGGTCATAACGGCAGCATATGTCTCGCTGGTGCCGGAAGGAGAGATATCTGCCATAGCTGGTGATGATGCAGCGGATGCAGAGTGGTTTGATATTGGATTTAATCCTGGTAATGAATATGAATTGAAGGTTGGAGAAAGAACATTTTCAGCTCAGGAATATAGTTTAATACTGACAGGCAACAGATATGATATTACACTTACGGCCACAACAAGAAGAGTTTGGAATAGCCAGGGATACATTAAGAATATGCGAACAGAGATATTACTCAATGAAGGAATATCAGCTGACCATGCGGCTATAATAACAGATGGAATATTACATGTAATGGATATTAAGAACAGTACAAGAAATTGAGCATAAGATTTTTAATATAGGAGGAAATATGCCACTTAGAAATAATACAATCAGCATTATAGGACATAGAAACCCGGACACAGACAGCATTTGTTCAGCAATAGCATATGCTAATCTCAAGAACCAGGTGGAGAATACAGACATTTATGAACCAAAGAGAGCCGGTCAGATTAATGAGGAGACAATGTATGTGTTAAACAGATTCAACGTTGCATTGCCGGATTACGTAACAGATGCCAGAACTCAGATAAAGGATATAGAGATTAGGGAAACAGAGGGAGTTGACCGTGCAATTTCCCTGAAGAAGGCATGGTCGCTTATGAAGGAGATGGGAGTTGTAACACTTCCTATTACGAAAAGTGGACGACTTGAGGGGGTTATAACAACAGAGGATATTGCAGAGTCATATATGGAAGTATACGATAGTAGAATATTATCAACAGCCCATACAAAATACAGAAATATTGTTGAAACCTTAGATGGTGAAATGATCCTTGGCGACCCTGAAGAATATTACACAAAGGGAAAGGTGCTAATTGCTGCAGCTAATCCGGACTTCATGGAAAGCTATATTGAAGAGGATGATCTTGTAATACTCGGAAACAGATATGAGTCGCAGCTGTGTGCCATTGAGATGAAGGCGGCATGCATAGTTGTGTGCCATGGTGCACAGATATCTATGACCATCAAGAAAATAGCGCAGGAGAAGGGCTGTACACTTATAATTACGCCACATGACACATACACGGCAGCAAGACTTATTAATCAAAGTATGCCAATCAGCTATTTTATGACAAGGGATAATATTATTAAGTTCAAAACCGGGGATTATGTGGACGATATCAAGGGAATAATGGCGAAGAAGAGATATAGGGATTTCCCTGTACTCAACAATAAGAATCAGTATGTGGGAATGATTTCCAGAAGAAATCTTTTGAATGCAGATAAGAAGAAGATAATTCTTGTTGACCATAATGAGAAGAATCAGGCAGTTGAGGGAATTGATAATACAGAAATACTTGAGATTATTGACCATCATAGACTTGCTGCAATTGAGACAATGTCGCCTGTATTTTTCAGAAATCAGCCACTTGGATGTACAGCCACAATTATTTATCAAATGTATACAGAGAAGAATCAGCAGATTCCAAAGGATATAGCAGGACTTTTATGTGCGGCAATAATTTCCGATACGCTTATGTATCGCTCGCCTACATGTACTCAGGTTGACAAGATGGCAGCAGAGGAGCTGGCAGGAATAGCCGGAATAAATGTTGAAGAATTTGCAACAGAAATGTTTAGTGCAGGAAGCAATTTAAGAAATAAGTCACCGGAAGAAATTTTCTATCAGGACTTCAAGAAATTTGCCGTTGATGGTGTTGATTTTGGAGTGGGTCAGATTAATTCCATGAGCAGTGATGACCTTGCTGACATCAAGAATAAGCTTATTTCATATCTTGAAAAGGCATATAGAGAGCACGGCGAGTCGATGATATTTTTTATGCTCACCAATATTCTTAACGAGTCGACAGAACTGATATTTTTAGGACCGGGCGCAAAAGACCTTATTGCAGAGGCATTTGCAAAGAATACAGAAGGCAATTCAGTGGTAATTGAGGGAATGGTATCGAGAAAGAAACAGTTTATTCCTGCTATTATGGCGGCAATAGCTAACAGATAGAAGATGGAGGCGTATTAATGAAACAGACATGGAAACCAGGGAATATGATATATCCGTTGCCGGCAGTTCTTGTTACGGTAAGTGATGGAGAGGGACACGACAATGTATTAACAATTGGATGGACCGGCACAATATGTACTAATCCGGCAATGGCATATATTTCGGTGAGACCGGAAAGGTATTCCTATGAGATGTTAAAAAAGACTGGAGAATTTGTCATTAATCTCACAACTGAGGAGCTTGTATTCGCCACAGATTATTGTGGAGTGCGCTCAGGAAGAGATGTGGACAAATTTGCTCAAATGAAGCTCACAAAAGAGAAGGCACAGCACGTGTCAGCTCCATTGATAGAGGAAAGTCCGGTCAATATCGAATGTCGCGTAACTGATATTAAGAAATGCGGTTCACATGATATGTTTATTGCAGAAGTACTTGCAGTGCATGCTGATGAAAAATATATGGATGAGCGTGGAAAGTTCGATTTGGCAAAAGCAGCACCTATAGTGTATTCCCATGGGGAATATTATACTATGGGAAACAAGGTTGGGACTTTTGGGTATAGTGTCAAAAAATAATTGCGGAGGCGGTGACGCGTATGAAAATAAGTAAGTTAGGTATTGATAATTTCAAATCAATTAAGCATTTGGATATTGATGATGTGGACAATGCATGTATACTCGTTGGTAAGAATAACACAGGTAAAACAGTTATGCTGGATGCCATAAGGGCTGTTGCAGGTCTGTATACAATAAGACCTGAGAATTTCAATGAGTCCGAAAAAAACATTGAAATATCTATAACGCTTGATTTTGACGAGGAGGATTTGGAGATTCTTCATAAGAATGGAGTTGTATCCAAATATAAGAAATACGAGCTGTGGGAAAAGGATTTCAAAAACAAGCTTCCTTCATTTGCAGAGGGGAAATTAACATTTACATACATAATGAACAAGGATGGCAAGATAAGGTATACGGATGGAATCAAGAAAAATAACCTCTATATACCAATGGTATTTCCGAAGGTATACTTTATTGACACCAACAGAAATATTAAGGAATTTCAGGATGATTTGCTAAGGTTTCAGGGTGATGGAGAGCTGTACAAATTGCAGGAAAACAAGTGTATGTTTGACAGCGCAAGAGAGTGCAACAACTGCTTTAACTGTATCGGAGTTATTAATAAGAAGCAGCCTGAAGAACTGGATATTTTTGAAACCACAAGGCTTTTGGAATACAAGGTGTTCACTAAGAAAATGGATTCGTTTGAGAGCCTTGTAAATAAATGCTTTCAAAAGAATGGTTCACCAACACAGCATGTACGCTATGAAATTAAGTGCGATATGGATGAAATTTTTAAGATAAATACAGTTGTTTATAATGAAGAGAGAGGAACATCCGGAAAGCTTTCAACCATGAGTGCCGGAATGAAAAGCATATATTTATTGTCGCTTCTTGAGGCGTACATAAGTGAGGAAAGCAGTGTTCCAAGCATTATAATGATAGAGGACCCTGAAATATATCTTCATCCACAGCTTCAAAAGTCAGCTAGTGAAATACTTTTCAGACTGTCGAAGAAGAATCAGGTTATTTTCTCAACCCACTCACCAAATATGATTTTCAATTTCTCATCAAAGCAGATAAAACAGGTTGTGCTTGATGATGAATATTACACCACAATCATCGAGAACCCGGATATAGATAATATTCTTGATGATCTTGGATATACAGCAAATGATTTGATGAACGTAAGTTTTGTATTTATTGTTGAGGGCAAGCAGGACAGCAACAGACTGCCTATGCTTCTCGAAAAGTATTACTCAGAAATATATGATGAGGATGGAATGCTTCAGAGAATTTCGATTATTCCTACCAACAGCTGTACCAACATTAAGACATACGCTAATCTAAAATACATTAATAAGCTGTATTTAAAGGATCAGTTTCTTATGATTAGAGATTCAGATGGAAAGAATCCAAAATATTTAGTTAAACAGCTTTGCAGCTATTATAGCAACAGGGAGAAGGAGGACATTGCTAATCTTCCAAGGGTAACCCCAAGAAATGTGCTTGTACTCAAATACTATTCGTTTGAAAACTATTTTCTTGATCCGAAGATAATGGCGAAAATTGGTGTTGTAAAAAGTGAGGAAGACTTTTATAATATCCTTTGGCAGAAGTATAGAGACTATTTGTACAGACTGCCAAGCATGAAGAGAATGTGCAGATTCAAGAATGTTCGTATTAGTAATAAGGAAGACTTGAAACGAAATATGGAGAACATAAGGATATTTGTGAGAGGCCATAATTTGTATGACATTTTCTATGGAAGATACAGAAATGACAGCGAGACAGAAATATTAAAGAAATACATAGATGTGGCTCCAAGAGAGAATTTTGCAAACATTTTGGATGCAATAGACAGGTTTGTGTATTTCGAGAACAGAAGGAAAGATAAAGAAAATGAATGATAACATTATACTAATTGGAATGCCCGGAGTTGGTAAGAGTACAATCGGAGTAATACTTGCAAAAATGCTTGGATACACATTTATAGATGCCGATATCGTAATACAGAATGCAGAAAAAAAGCTTTTGAAGGATATTATAGCTAATGAAGGTGTTGAGGGCTTCATACAGGTTGAGAACAGAATCAATGCCGGAATTAACTGCGATAGATGTATTATCGCAACCGGAGGAAGCGTCGTGTATGGAACTGAGGCAATGGAGCATTACAAGAAGATTGGAAAGGTGCTATACCTTCAGATTGGATATGAACTTCTTACAGGAAGACTTGGAGATATTAAGGGAAGAGGAGTAGTTCTAAGAGAGGGGCAGGACCTTAAAGATTTGTATAATGAGAGATGTCCACTGTACGAGAAGTACGCCGACATAACAGTTTCTGAGGATAATCTTAATGTGGAAGAAACTATTGAGAAAATAATGGAAATATTATAATACCCCTTTACAAAACCTTATTTTGCTGATAAAATGAGTTTGTTACAAAAGTGTTACAGATTCGTTACAAAATGAGGTTTTATTAATTATGAAGAGAATTACTAAATATAATAAGAAGATTAGATTGACATATATTGCGTCAGCAATAGGAGTATGTGCAGTAATGCTGCTTGCTTTTCCATTTGCTAAGTCAGCAGCAGGTACAGATTCAGAAGGCTATTATGTTGCAGAGGTTAACGGAGTTGAAGTTGACGCAGCAGCCAGTGAAGATGTCATTAGAGAAGCATATAACAGTGCAAGACTTAAGGTGAATTCAGAGAATACAGGATTAACATACATGGATCCTGAACTTAAGGTATATAAGCAGAACAGAGCTACAGGTGTAAGACAGGAAGAAGCTCAGATTGAGGATTCAATGTACAGTGTGCTCAAGGAGTCTGTTATGCCTGTCAAGTCAGAAGCATATATGGTAAATATTGATGGATTTACTGTTACTTTATCAAGCAAGGAAGAGGTTCAGCAGCTGTTTGAGGCAGCTAAGGCTAAATATGATAAGAAGAATCAGTTTACAGTTGATATTGTAGATGACAGCACATCCGGATATTCAGCACTTACATCTCAGGTTGTTAAGGCTGATGTTCAGTCTAAGGATACTAATACAGTTGCAGCAGGTACTGATGGAGCGAATACATCTAAGGATACACAGACGACTAAGATTCAGACAGGACTTTCCGAAATAGGTTTTGAAGAGAATATTCAGATAGTAGAGTGCTATGTGGATGATTCACAGATATCAACTCTTGATGATGCAATAGACCAGGTAACCAAGGACAAGGAAAAGAATCAGATTTATGTAGTTGAGAACGGTGATTGTCTCTCTGTTATTGCTGACAAATTTGATTTAAAGTTAAAAGAGTTATTAGCTATGAATGATGGCCTTACAGAGGACAGCTTCATTGGTGTGGGTGATGAACTTATTGTAACTGTTCCTGAACCTGAATTATCTGTACTTGTTAGCAAGGTTAAGAAATATAATGAAAAATACAACCTTCCTGTTGAATATGTGTATAATGACAGCCAGTATACCACATATGAGCAGGTTTTAAATGAAGGTCATAAAGGATATAGAAATGTTACAGCAAAGGTGACATATAAGAATGGTGAAGAGGTAAGCAGAGAGATACTTGAAGAGAAGGTTAAGACCAAGGCAGTTGCCAAGGTTATAGAGGTTGGAACTCTTACACCTCCTACATTTATCAAGCCAATAGCAGGTGGATATCTTTCATCTTCATACGGAATGAGATGGGGAACACTTCACAAGGGTGTAGACTGGGCATGTCCAACAGGAACATCTGTTAATGCATCATGTGCCGGATATGTTGTAAGTGCCGGATGGAGAAATGGTTACGGATATTGTGTAGAATTACAGCATTCAGATGGAAAGAGAACAAGATACGCACATTTGAGCGAATGCCTTGTATATGCAGGACAGAATGTAGCTCAAGGCGAGCAGATTGCCCGTTCAGGCAATACCGGAAACAGCACCGGACCACATGTTCATTTTGAAATACTTGTGGGTGGAGTACAGGTAGACCCATTTACTTATTTACAGTAATAATGTCATAACAATGGTGTTCTGTAATAAATTTGTAATTAAAAATTGATTTACAAATTTTGTAATCGTGTTATAATCATAAAGTAATGCATATTTTGGATGCATTTTTAAGAGACTAATAATAACTTGACATATATATTTTTTAATTTAATAGAATTAGCAGAGGTGCGATATGGAACAGTACATTATTAAGGGCGGAAACCCTTTAAATGGCGAGGTTGAGATCAGTGGTGCTAAGAATGCAGCGCTCGCTCTTATTGCGGCTGCAGTTATGACTGACGAAACAGTCGTTATTGACAACCTTCCAGATGTTAGAGATATTAACGTACTGCTTGAAGCTATCAAGGAAATCGGTGCGATAGTGGACAGAGTAGACAGACATACTGTAAAGATCAATGGCGGATCAATTGGTTCTGTTATTGTTGATGGTGAATATATTAAGAAAATCAGAGCTTCTTATTATCTTATAGGAGCTTTACTTGGACGATTTGGTCATGCAGAGGTTGCACTGCCAGGTGGCTGTAACATAGGAAGCCGTCCTATAGACCAGCATATTAAGGGATTTAAGGCCCTTGGAACTACAGTGGATATTGAATATGGTATGATTAGAACGGATGCTCCACATTTGCTCGGAAGCCATATTTACATGGATGTTGTATCAGTTGGTGCAACAATTAATGTTATGCTTGCAGCAGCTCTTGCTGATGGAAGAACAATAATTGAGAATGCAGCTAAGGAACCACATGTTGTTGATGTTGCCAATATGCTTAACAGTATGGGTGCTAATATCAAGGGTGCAGGAACCGATGTTATTAGAATCAGGGGAGTTGAGAAGCTCCACAAAACAGAATATTCAGTAATTCCTGATCAGATAGAAGCAGGAACATTTATGTTTGCTGCAGCTATAACAAGAGGAAACGTGTTAGTTAAGAATGTTATTCCTAAGCATCTTGAGGCTATAACAGCTAAGCTGCTTGAAATTGGATGTTCAATTGAGGAATATGATGATGCAGTACGTGTAATTGGAACGCAGGATATGAGAAACACTCATGTTAAGACACTTCCTTATCCAGGATTTCCAACAGATATGCAGCCACAGATAGTTGTAACTTTGGCGTTGGCATCTGGAACAAGTGTAGTTACAGAGAGCATTTTTGAGAATAGATTTAAGTATGTTGATGAGCTTTCAGGAATGGGAGCCAAGATTAAGGTTGAAGGTAACACGGCAATTATTGATGGTGTTAATAAGTTTACAGGATCTCAGATTAATGCCCCTGACCTTAGAGCTGGTGCAGCGTTAGTGCTTGCAGGACTTGCAGCCGATGGAATTTCCATTGTTGATGACATTGTGTATATTCAGAGGGGCTACGAGAATTTCGAGAATAAGCTTCAGGGACTTGGTGCAATAATTGATAAGGTTTCCTCAGAGAAGGAAATTATGAAGTTTAAGCTAAAGGTAAGTTAATAACGATTTGAATTTATAGCCACGGTGAAAACCGTGGTTTTTTTGCGTGGGCAGAAAATCTAGGTTTACTCACATTTTACATAGATTTCACCATTCTTCGATATTTGATTTTACATAGAAAAGTTAATATATATGTATGTCAAATGATAAGAAAGGATACATTAAAGGGAATGGGAAAACAAATATATGTGAACAGAGAGTTATCGTGGCTCAAATTTAACGAGCGTGTTTTAGAGGAAGCAGAAAAGGAATCGCTGCCATTGGCAGAGAGACTTACATTTGCTTCAATATATCAAAGTAATCTTGATGAGTTTTTTATGGTGAGAGTTGGGTCATTAACTGATCAGGCAGCTCTTGACGAAACCATCAGAGAAAATAAGACAAATATGACTGCCAGAGAGCAGATTGATGAGATAATAGCTACAGTTAGAAAACTAAATAAGCGAAAAGATAAAGTATATGCGTCACTTGTAAGCAAGCTAGACAAATACAAGGTAAGTATTGTTAATTTTCAGAAAATAAGCAGAAGCGACAGAGAATATTATGAAAGATACTTTGATGCAGAGGTTGCACCAATCATTTCACCTATGATAGTTGGAAAGAGACAGCCATTTCCATTTCTAAGAAATAAGGAGATATATGCAGCCGTTGCATTGGAAACAAAGAGTGGCAAACAAAAGATAGGAATAATTCCCTGTGAAAAAAATGTACTTCCCAGACTTATCGAATTGCCAAATAGGCCAGGCACATTTATTCTTGCTGAGGAGCTTATATTGCATTTTGTAAATAAAATTTTCAAGGGATACGCAGTTAAGGCAAAGTCTCTAATCAGAATCACCAGAAATGCTGATATTGATACAGATGCATTGTATGATGAGGACCTTGACTACAGAGAATTTATGGCAGAGGTAATCAAGAAAAGAAAGAAGCTTGCCCCTGTGAGAATAGAACTGTCACGCGAGATAGATGGAGATATTATTGACCTGCTATGCGAATTTTTAGAGCTCGACAGAAATAATGTATTTAGAAATGATAGTCCGCTGGATTTATCATTTGTATTCCAAATTCAGGATATTTTAAGAAAAAAGCCTGAGCTGTTTTACGAAAAAAGATCACCTAGAATGTCACCTGCTTTTGAATCAGGGAGAAGTATAATAGAGCAGATAAAGGAAGAGGACAAGCTATTGTCTTATCCGTATGAAAGTATCAAGCCTTTCCTTTCGATGCTTCATGAGGCAGCTGAAGATAAAGACGTTGTATCGATTAAAATGACACTTTACAGAGTGGCAAGACAGAGCAAGGTTGTGGAGGCACTGATAGAAGCTGCTGAAAATGGCAAAGAGGTAATCGTTTTAGTTGAACTTAAGGCGAGATTCGATGAAGAAAACAATATCGAATGGTCAAGACTTCTTGAGGATGCAGGATGCCAGGTGATATACGGACTTAATGGATATAAAGTACATTCAAAAATTTGTCTGATAACAAGAAAAAATGAAAATGGTGTTGAATACATATCTCAGATAGGTACTGGAAATTATAATGAAAAAACATCAAAGCTCTACACAGATTTATCGCTGATGACAGCAGACAGTTCCATAGGATATGAAATATCTCAAATATTTACAGCATTATCAATGGGCAAGGTGGTTGAACAGTCAGATAAACTTCTTGTTGCACCTAAATGCTTGCAAAACAAAGTAATTGATATGATTGATAATGAGATTCAAAATGAAAAGGATGGCAAGGGTTCCTATATAGGTCTTAAGCTGAATTCACTTACAGATAAGAAAATAATAGACAAGCTTATTTGCGCATCACAGGCCGGAGTTCATATTGAGATGGTGGTAAGAGGCATTTGCTGCCTTGTTCCGGGTGTACAGGGCTATACAGAAAATATCAGAATTGTCAGCATTGTAGGACGATATCTTGAACATTCGAGAATATATATATTTGGTGCTGGAGAAAATAGCAGAGTATATATAGGCTCAGCCGATTTTATGACGCGAAATACTGTGCGTCGTGTGGAAGTTGCTGCACCTGTACTCAACAAGTCACTTAAGGAAAAAATAATTTTTATGTTCAATATGATGCTTAAGGACAATAAGCAGGCAAGAGAGCTAATGGGATATGGCCAATATGAAAATGTACAGGTTAATGGCGTTGAGATTGATTCGCAGGACACATTTGGCGTAATGGCATTAGAGGCAGAGAAGGACAGAAAGGAAGATGTAAATGCTTAGAATTGGAATGTTAACAAGTGGGGGAGATTGTCAGGCACTCAATGCAACGATGAGAGCTGTTGTTAAAGGACTTTACAATTGTATAGATGACGTTGAAATATATGGATTTTTGGAGGGCTACAAGGGGCTCATGTACGAGCAGTACCGCGTTATGAATGAAAAGGATTTTTCTGGAATAATTAACGTGGGTGGTACAATACTTGGTTCATCAAGACAGCCATTTAAATATATGGGTGTTCCTGATGCAAATGGCATTGATAAGATTGATGCAATGATAAATACTTACAACAGGTTAGAGCTTGAGTGTCTAATAATTCTTGGCGGAAATGGAACTCAAAAAACAGCAAATTTACTCAGAGAAAATGGCCTAAATGTCATTCATCTTCCAAAGACAATAGATAACGATATTGCCATGACAGATGTTACATTTGGATTTCAGAGTACTGTAAATGTTGCGGTAAATACAATTGATTCAATTCATACAACCGCAGCCTCCCACGGAAGAGTGTTTGTGGTTGAACTGATGGGTCACAAGGTTGGCTGGCTTACCCTTCATGCAGGAATGGCAGGAGGAGCTGATGTAATACTTTTGCCTGAAATTCCATATGACATATCCCATGTTGTGGCAGCAATTAGAAAAAGACATGAAGCAGGTAAGAATTTTACAATTGTGGCTGTAGCTGAGGGCGCAATTTCAAAGGAAGATTCAAAGCTTGATAGGAAAGAATACAAGGCAAAGAAAAAGAACTCGCCATATATTTCAATTGGATATGAAATCGCAGCGAGAATTCAGGGAAAGACAGGAGAGGATGTAAGAGTCATGAATCCCGGTCACATGCAGCGAGGCGGAAGTCCAAGTGCATATGACAGAGTACTTAGTACAAGACTTGGAGCAGAGGCTGCCAAGGCAGTTGTCCTTAGAAAGTATGGGATAATGATAGGGATACAGAACGGCAAGGCAGTTCACATTCCTCTATCAAAGGTAGCAGGTGAACTAAAGAGAATTAATCCGGATTCAGATATTATAGAAGAGGCTAAAACAATAGGAATTTGTTTTGGTGACTAGGGAGAATAAATGGTAAAAATTACATTCGAGCAGATACAAAAATCAAAGGAAGTAAACGCATATATCACTCAGGGTAACAAGACACTTGGGGAACTTGGCTACACGGAGCATTCGCAAAAGCATGCCATGATTGTCTCAAAAACGGCAGCATATATTTTGAAGGAACTGGGTTATGATGAGCATACGGTACAAATGACAAAAATTGCAGGCTACATGCATGATATAGGCAACTGCATAAATAGAACAGGACATCCACATTTTGGTGGAATTATGGCGGCAAATATACTTCGTGATATGCAAATGGATTTTGCAGATATAGCGGTAATAATAAATGCAATAGGAATGCATGATGAGTCCACAGGCAGTGCCGTGGACGCTGTATCGGCGGCATTGATACTTGCAGACAAGACAGATGTAAGAAGAGACAGAGTTAGAAAAATGACGCCGGAAAAATTTGATAAGCATGACAGGGTGAATTATGCCGTTACTTCATCAGAACTTATTATCAAAGAAAAGAAAAAGGAAATACTTTTTGCAATTGAGCTTGATGAAAAAATATGCTCGATGATGGATTATTTTGAAATATTTCTATATAGGATGCTCATGTGCAAGAAAGCCTGCGAGGTACTTGGCTTGAAATTTAAGATGACAGCAAATGGAAATATGATTTGCTAGAAGTTATTCTATGTTTGTATAAAAAAGGTATTGACTAATGTAATAATCTACTGTATTGTATTTATGAAAAGTTCATATAAGTTATTTCTCTTATTCAGAGTGGTGGAGATACAAGGATCTGTGAAACCACGGCAACCCCATAATTGAGGAAGGTGCCAGCCTGAGCGAGTTATCGATCAATAAGAGGATTTGATACCTTGATTTCAAGTCCACTAACGTGGACTTTTTTCATGTCAGCTACAAGCCTTGCATAGTTAAAATAACTCAGCGTGGTCAAGCTAGCTTGAACATAAGCTGAAGTTATTTTAACTATATAGGGCGACAGCCCGTGACCGAGCGGCACTGCCGCGAGGTTTGCAAGGCGACAACGTTGAAGCATGCGAGCGGCACTGCCGCGAGGTTTGCAAGGTGAAAACGTTGCCGAAAGGCGAAAACGTTGCCGAAAGGCGAAGGCGTGGAAACTATATAATCAATTACGAAAGGAAAAGAAAATGGAAAAATTATTATTTACATCAGAGTCAGTTACAGAAGGACATCCTGACAAAATCTGTGATCAGATTTCAGACGCTGTTCTTGATGCATTATTAGAGCAGGACCCAATGAGCCGTGTAGCATGCGAGACATGTACAACAACAGGTATGGTGCTTGTTATGGGAGAAATCACATCAAAGGCAAATATCAACATACAGAAAATTGTTAGAGATACAGTTAAAGAAATAGGATATGATGATTCGGCAAAAGGATTTGACGGAAACACATGCGCAGTTATGGTTGCTCTCGATGAGCAGTCAACAGATATTGCAATGGGTGTTAACAAAGCACTTGAAGCAAAAGAAAACACAATGTCAGATGCAGAAATAGAAGCAATCGGTGCTGGTGATCAGGGTATGATGTTTGGATATGCCACAAATGAAACAGAAGAATATATGCCATATCCAATCGCACTTGCACACAAGCTTGCTCTTAAGCTCACAGAAGTTCGTAAGAATGGAACACTTTCATACCTTCGTCCTGATGGAAAAACTCAGGTAACAGTAGAATACGATGAAGCTGGAAAACCAAAGCATCTTAATGCAGTTGTACTTTCAACACAGCATGATGCAGAAGTAACACAGGAACAGATTCATGAAGATATTAAGAAATATGTATTTGAGCCAGTGCTTCCAAAGGAGCTTATCGATGAAAATACAAATTATTTCATAAATCCAACAGGAAGATTTGTTATTGGCGGACCAAATGGTGACAGCGGACTTACAGGAAGAAAAATCATTGTTGACACATATGGCGGATATGCACGTCACGGCGGCGGTGCTTTCTCAGGTAAGGATTGCACTAAGGTAGACCGTTCAGCAGCATACGCAGCAAGATACGTTGCAAAGAATATCGTAGCAGCAGGAATCGCTGAGAAATGTGAAATTCAGTTATCATATGCAATCGGTGTTGCACATCCAACATCCGTAATGGTTGATACATTTGGAACAGGTAAAATTGATGATGACAAGATTGTTGAGATAATCAGAGAGAACTTTGATTTAAGACCAGCAGGAATCATCAAGATGCTCGATCTTAGAAGACCAATTTACAAGCAGACAGCTGCATATGGACACTTTGGAAGAAACGATCTTTCATTACCTTGGGAAAAGCTAGACAAGGTAGACACACTTAAAAAATATTTATAGAAAACAAATATGCGTCGGAATCAATTCAGGTTCCGGCGTTTTTAAATTGATAATGAAATATGAAGGTTGCCCCATCTAAAAAGAAGCTGTAAAGTGTGACTTTTTCAGCATTTTCACTTAATAGATTATTTATAAACTTCTCCAAATGTTTATTGGTTATATAAAGTCTCATATGATAAAATATATAAAGTACTTGTATTAGAAAGGGATTGACAAAATGAAATTAAGAAATAAGATAAAGCTATCATTTTTGATAATTACAATGCTTCCAATATTGTTGATGCTTTTATCAATTACGGTGTTGGGAAAGATACAGGTAAAGTCTATAGAGAATCATTATGGAATCCAGATAAATGGGTACACAAGCCTTATCAATCCATCCAAGCTATACAGCGCAGTAACGGACAAGGAAATAGAAGAAATAGATAAGTGTATCGAAAGTGAACCGGACAAGCTCAAGAATACTAAGTATCTTAATGCAATCAATAACCGTCTGCTAGAGAAATTTTCCTATCTTCTTGTTATCAGCGACGGAGAATTGATGTATAATGGTTCTAGTGATGGAATTAGTCAGGAAGTTATTGACGTGGTCAACAATATATCGGTCGGAATGAAGAGCGATATTTGCAGAATGGTTTCATCCGGTGATAAGGATTATATAATCAGAGTAGTTAATGTCACTTTTAGTAACGGAGTAGGTGGAACAGTATGCTTTGTCACTGACTACGGTCAGACATTTCCACAGATACGAGAGTTGCTGAGCGAGATGCTGTTAATTGTAATTATGATAGTAATTGCCACAGGTGCACTTCTTACCTTTTGGATATATAAGAGTGTCATGAAGCCTCTGAGTGATCTGGGAGAAGCAACTAAGAACATATCCGAGGGCAACCTTGATTTTGAAATTCCTGTAAATGGAGCAGATGAGTTTAGCGAGCTGTGCAGTGATTTCGACGAGATGAGAAGACGTCTCAAGGAATCAGCCGAGGAAAAGATAAGAAATGATAACGAAAGTAAGGTTTTGATAAGCAATATTTCTCATGATTTGAAGACACCAATAACGTCAATCAAGGGATATGTTGAGGGCATCATGGATGGTGTTGCTGACACACCTGAGAAGATGGACAAATACATTAGAACCATTTACAATAAAGCCAATGATATGGACAAGCTCATTGGAGAACTCACAGAATACTCTAAGATTGATACTAACAGGGTGCCATACAATTTTGCAAAGGTAAATGTGTCAGAATATTTTGCAGACTGTGTAGACGAGATTAAGATTGATTTAGAGCAGAAGGGTATAACCCTAAGCTATTTTAATTATGTTGATGAGGACACAGTTGTCATTGCAGATGCAGAACAGCTTAAGAGAGTAATTAACAACATTATCAGTAATTCAGTCAAATATATAGGAGTTAAGGCAGGAATCATCAACATCAGAATTAATGACGAGGGCGACTTTGTTCATATTGAACTTGAAGATAATGGAAAAGGAATTCCACAGAAGGACTTAACACTTATATTTGAAAGATTTTACAGAACTGACGCATCTAGAAACAGCGACCAGGGTGGAAGTGGAATTGGACTTTCAATTGCCAAAAAGATTATCGAGGAACACAACGGTAAGATATGGGCAACAAGCAAAGAAGGTATGGGAACAACAATGCATATAGTTTTAAGAAAATATTTAATAAAGAATATGGAGGAAGATAATAATGAGTAGAATACTTATAGTAGAAGATGAAGTTAGCATAGCTGATCTTGAGAAGGATTACCTTGAGATTAATGGATTTGAAGTTGAAGTCGCTAACAACGGCGAGGAAGGTCTAAAGAAAGCATTGGAGGAACCATTTGATTTCTTTATTCTTGATTTAATGCTTCCGGGAATAGATGGATTTGAGGTGTGCAAGAAGATCAGAGAAGAGAAGAATACACCAATCCTTATGATTTCAGCCAAGAAGGACGACATTGACAAGATTAGAGGACTTGGACTTGGAGCTGACGATTATATGACTAAGCCTTTCAGCCCTAGTGAGATGGTTGCAAGAGTAAAGGCTCACATGGCAAGATATGAGAGACTTGTGGGAGCTAATCCGGCTACGCAGGAGATTATTGAGATACGAGGACTCAAAATCAACAAATCAGCAAGAACTGTAGAGCTTAATGGCGAGAATAAGAACCTTACAACAAAGGAATTTGATTTGCTTACATTTTTAGCTGAGAATCCAAACAAGGTATTTAGCAAGGAAGAATTGTTTAAGAATATTTGGGATATGAATTCTGTTGGTGATATTGCCACAGTTACTGTTCATATTAAGAAGATAAGAGAGAAGATTGAATATTCATCATCAAAGCCACAGTATATAGAGACTATATGGGGCGTTGGTTATAGATTTAGAATGTAGTGATGTCAGAGGAATAGCGTAAAGCTATTCCTTTTTGGTGTAATATGATATAATATATACTAATAGGAACACAATAATTACACTATGGAAATCATAATCTTGAATTTCTGTACACTAAGGAGGAAAATGAATGAAGATATTTAAGAAGTTACTATTTGTAATGACAGCAGTTATGACATTGATGTTAGTGCCGTTTTCTATGGAGAAGGCATACGCTGAATCCACTAATGAGGCTAAGATTGGCACCACAGAATATGCAACATTTAGTAGTGCATTATCGGCAGCACAGTCGGGAGATACCATAACACTTCTCAAGGATGTTAGCCAAGATTTTATATCTATATATGATAATGTAACAATTGATCTTGCCGGACACACACTCACGGGAAACGTTAGTATTTACAGCAATACTACGGTTAAGAATGGTAAGCTTGCAGATGGCTTTATGAGTATTAACCAGGATACAGAAAAAGGTAATCATCCAACTGGTACGATACAGAATTGTGAATTTACAAGTACTTTATCAGATGGCAGAGCTATTGCCGGTCACGAGAATACCAAGCTTATACTTATTAATGTAACAGTTGATGAGAACCGTTATGTAAGTGCGGATGATTGTGATTTGGAGGTTAATGGTGGAACATTTATGGGTGGCTTGTACCCGGATAATGCAATAACATTTGTACTAAAAGGTACAGTAACTCTTTCAGAAGATTCAGTTGATAGTGTTTCAGGTTACATGTCTTCAACTCAGGCAGTCAGAAAGCTTGCTAATGGTTATTATACTATTGGAGAAGCTACAGAGGATGATTAGCAAGGGTTGGTAATACCAAGTATGTAACACTTATGCAGGCAGTTAATGCTGCTAAGAAGGGCGACACAGTATATGCAATCAAGGATATCGACCCGGCATTATTTCAGTATGGTTTTACACGTGTAAATAAGAATGGTATTACAATTAATATGCAGAATCATTCATATAACGGACAGATATCAGCAGCTTGCGACTATGATTTAGATAAAAATAATAACGTTGTAAGTACACCTGTAACGTTGAATGTATATAATCTTAAGGGAAATGAAGATACTATTCTTACTTCAGAAGAAGAATGCACATTGAACCTATATAATTTGCAATTGGGTGCAAATCAACAGTATTCATTTGAATCGTTTGCCGACAATGATAATAAAGGAAAAATAAATATATATAGTGGAAATTTAAAAGGTGTATTATCATTTGGTGAGAATGTTGTAGTCACAATAATGGGCGGAACATATAATTTAAGTACGGTGTATTTTAATGAAACGGCAACGATTAGTGTCAGAGCCGGAAAATTCTCATCATACAGCTACAATACGTTGAAGAAATATTTGACAAAATATACAAAGACGGCAGTGAATAAAGATGGTACTTATACATGCACATATGTCAATACATACGGAATTTCATTTAGGGGTAATGGTGCAACCAGTGGAAGTACAGCGGCAATGAAGGGCGTGCTTGCAGATAGAAGCATCAGTCTCAGAGCAAATGGATACAAGAGAACAGATTATACATTTGTGGGATGGAATACATTGTCAAATGGAAAAGGTAAAACATATAAGAACAAAGCAAGCATTAAGAATCTTACGGCAGCCGGCAAGACAATCACACTGTATGCCATTTGGAAACCTGTGACATATAAGCTTAGCTATAAGCTAAATGGTGGTAAAAACAGTTCAAAAAATGTATCATCTTATAAGATAACAAGCAGTACAATTACATTGAAGACACCAACTAGAAAAGGCTATACATTTAAAGGCTGGTATTCAGACAGCAAATGCACAAAGCGCGTGAAGACAATTAAGAAGGGCTCCACAGGAAACAGAACTCTTTATGCAAAATGGTCTGTTAAGACATACAGCATTAAGTACAGACTAAATGGTGGTAAGAACAGCAGCAGAAATCCAAAATCATATAAAATTACTACTAAGAGCATTACCCTAAAGACACCAACTAGAAAGGGCTATAAGTTTAAGGGCTGGTATTCAAACAGTAAGCTCACTAAGAGGGTTAAAACCATAAGAAAGGGTTCTACAGGTACAAGATATTTGTATGCTAAGTGGGCAAAAGCATAGTTCGTGCATAATTTGCGCATAATCGTTCATAATAATTGTAATACAATTGATGGACGGAGAGGGCATGCTGCAAAAATATGGATACCTAATTAAGTTAATAATATGTACAGCGGCGGTATATTTTTCAATGAAATATTTACTGCCGCTTTTTTTACCATTTTTGATTGCATATGCAATATCCGGGTGCATACTGCCAATTATAAATTGGCTGCACAACCACGCAAAAATAAACAGGACCATTGCCACAGTGGTGGTGCTTGTAATCTTCGTGCTGGCTGTTGGCGCAGCACTAATATTCCTTGGATGCCAGATTTTTCATCAGGGCATGAATTTTGTAAATAATTTGCCGGATGGAATAGGAAGCCGCGCACAGGGATTTATAGATAGCAACAAAAGTAAAATTATGTCCCTTGCCATGGACAGTACCGTAAAAAGTATTGTAATTGCAATAGAGGCGTTGGTATTTGTAGCAACGACTGTAGTTGCGGCTTATTTTATTACAAAAGACAGGAATAAAATTCATGAGTTTAGAAAGAAAATGCGATATGCAGATGCAGTTAACAGAGTGACCGGAAAATTAAAAATGGTGTTTTTGGCATATGCTAAGGCACAGCTGATAATCATGCTGGTAACTGCGTGCATTTGTACAGTTGGCCTGTATCTGCTGGGAAATGATTATGCACTTCTTTTGGGAATTTTAATAAGCTTTTTAGATGCGCTTCCGCTCATTGGCATCGTAGTTATACTGATTCCATGGGCAATTTATTACTTTTTTGTGAGAAAATTTATAAGTGGTGCTATTATTTTTTTGATTTTTGTAGTATGCTATATAGCTAGAGAGGTTCTGGAACCGAAGATAATGGG
This sequence comes from uncultured Lachnospiraceae bacterium, assembly GCA_964492545.1. Classification (GTDB taxonomy): domain Bacteria; phylum Bacillota; class Clostridia; order Lachnospirales; family Lachnospiraceae; genus RGIG1934. The sequence goes on along the minus strand of CAZBKO010000023.1, from coordinate 591 downwards.
ACACAACATAGGAATGTCACCTATCGTTTCCATAATTAGTATATATATCGGATATATGTTATTTGGTATTATTGGTGTTGTTATAGGACCTGTAAGCTATATTATTATAGAGCAGCTGATGAATGAAGGCTGCGAATGAATAAGAATTAAATGGCGAATAATCGCAGAAATGAGGTTAAAATGGCTAAGGATAAGAAAGTCGAAGCAATCACATCGATGGATGTGGATTTTGCGCAGTGGTATACTGACGTTGTTAAGAAAGCAGAACTTATGGGATATTCAAGTGTTAAGGGATGCATGATATTTAAACCGGCAGGTTATGCTATTTGGGAAAATATTCAGCATGAGCTTGATAGAAGATTCAAAGAGACAGGCGTAGAGAATGTATACATGCCTATGTTTATCCCTGAAAGTCTTCTTGAGAGAGAGAAGGATCATGTAGAGGGATTTGCACCTGAGGTTGCATGGGTAACTATGGGAGGACTTAATCCACTTCAGGAGAAGTTATGTGTAAGACCTACATCAGAAACTTTATTCTGTGATTTTTACAAGGATGAGATTCAGTCATACAGAGATCTTCCAAAGGTATAT
>CAZBKO010000022.1:0-27948 GCA_964492545.1 uncultured Lachnospiraceae bacterium | reverse complement strand
AGGTAATAGTACCTGCATACACTTATACAGCTACAGCTTCTGCTGTAATTCATGCAGGAGCAACAGTTATTTTTGTGGATTCACAGAAAGATAGCTGCGAGATGGATTATGAACAAATGGAAGCTGCAATAAATGAGAAAACAAAAGCCATAATCGCAGTAGATTTAGGCGGTATAATATGCGATTATGATAGAATATATAAAGCTGTTGAAAATAAAAGACATTTGTTTAATCCAAATAGTGAAATTCAGAAAAAAATTGGTAGAGTAGTTGTAATGTCCGACTGTGCACATGGTTTGGGTGCAGAGCAGTTTGGAAATAAAGCAGGAAGTATCGCGGATTTTACAGATTTTTCCTTTCATGCAGTAAAGAACTTCACGACTGCAGAGGGCGGGGCAACAACTTGGAAACATATTGACGGTGTAGATGATGAAGAATTATATCATACATATCAGCTTATGAGTTTACATGGACAATCTAAGGATGCTTTAGCAAAAACACAGCTTGGTGCCTGGGAATATGATATTATCGAACCATGGTATAAATGTAATATGACAGATATTATGGCAGCTATGGGATTAAAACAATTGGAAAGATACGATAAATTACTTAGCAGAAGATACGAAATCATTCAAAAATATGATGCTGTTTGTGATGAGATGGGCATTAAGCATTTATCTCATTCAGGAATTAATTATAAAAGCTCAGGACATTTATATATTTCTAGAGTACCAGAAATAACTTTGGAGCAGAGAAATGACATAATTACAAAAATGGCTGAGAGAGGCATTGCTTGCAACGTGCATTATAAGCCTTTACCTATGATGACAGCATATAAAAAGTTGGGTTGGGATATTATAAACTTCCCAAATGCATTTGAGTATTTTAAAAATGAGATTACATTGCCACTTCATACTCTTTTATCAGATGAAGATGTAGAATATGTCATAAGTAATTATAGGGAGATAGTTAATGAAGTTAAGAGCATTTGAAGATTTGCCTGATTATATGCAAAATGATGAAGTGAGAGAATATTATGATATTTTATCTAAAAAGAAAGTAAGCTTAATGGTTAAAAGATATTTTGATGTGTTAATGGCGCTATTAATGCTAGCTGTTCTTTTGCCTATGTTAATTGTGATTGCAATATGTATTGCAAGTGATTCTCCGGGAGAAATATTTTATCGTCAAGTTCGAGTGACTACATATGGTAAAAAATTCAGAATTCATAAGTTTAGAACAATGGTTTCGAATGCAGATCAGATTGGAACATTAGTGACAACCGAAAATGACAGTAGAATTACAAAAACAGGCGAATTTCTAAGAAGATATAGATTAGATGAACTTCCACAATTGCTTGATATATTGTCAGGAAATATGTCATTTGTGGGAACACGCCCAGAAGTTCCTAAATATGTAAAGCATTATACAAAAGAAATGAGAGCGACATTATTACTTCCAGCTGGTGTAACATCAGAGGCAAGCATAAAGTATAAAGATGAGGCTGAGTTATTAGATAGTGCAACAGATGTTGATAATACTTACATAAATCAGGTACTCCCTAAAAAAATGAAGTATAATCTTGAAAGTTTGTGGAAATTTAGTTGCATAGACGAGATTAAGACGATGGTAGAAACTGTATTTGCAGTGCTTAGTAAATAAGTGTTATAAGGAGAAGTATGCATAAAATATTAGTAGTATGTACTACAGATTCAATGATATGGAATTTTTTGGTTCCGCATATAAAAGAATTGGAAAAAAGGGGATACTATGTAGAATGTGCCTGCTCTAAGACAGGAATATTTTATTCAGAGCTGGAAAAACAATATGACATAAAGCTAAATGAATTACATTGTAGCAGATCACCGATAAAACTAAATAATATAGAAGCAGCAGGTGAATTGAAAAAAATAATTAAGCAAAAGAAATTTGATACAGTATTTTGTCATGAACCAGTAGGAGGAGTATTGGGGAGAATTGTTGGACACAAATATAAGTGTAAAGTTATTTATATGGTACATGGATTTCATTTTTTTACGAATGCACCATTAATTAATTGGATGATATTTTATAACGTTGAAAAAATACTTGCTAAATTTACAGATTTGTTAATTACAATTAATGATGAGGATTATAGGAGAGCATGTAAGTTTAAGACACGTAGAGCTATTAAAGTAAATGGAGTTGGTATTGATACTAAGAAGTTCACATCAAATATTGCTACAAACGTGGAATTAAGAAATGAATATAATATACCAAAAGAAGCATATGTTCTTTTGTCAGTTGGAGAATTGAGCACTAGAAAAAATCATATTACAATTATTAAAGCTCTTAAGAAATTGAATAACAAAAATATTTTTTATTTTATAGCAGGTGATGGAGAGAAAAAAGGTGTACTATTCAGATTAATTAAAAAGCTGGGATTAGAAAAAAATGTTATTATGTTAGGATATAGAACAGACATTAGCAGGCTATGTAATTTTGCAGATATCTTTATTATGCCATCGTTACAGGAGGGACTTTCGGTAGCGTTAATGGAAGCAATGGGCTGTGAAAAACCAGTAATTGCATCAAAAATACGAGGAAATGTTGACTTGATTGTTGAAGGAAGTGGTGGATATTTATCGCCCTGTATGGATGTGGATTCATATGCAAATTCAATAGAAAAACTCGTGGATTCAAAAGAACTTAGAGAAAAATTTGGTAAATTCAACAAAGAATATATAGAGAAATTTGATGTTAACAGCATAAAAAAAGAACTTTGCGATGAAATAGAATTTACAATAAATAACGTAAATTAAAAGGAGTTTATTTATGAGACCAATTGCTTTTTATTTACCACAATACCATGAAATTGAAGAGAATAATATTTGGTGGGGCCAAGGATTTACTGAATGGAATTCGGTTAAGAATGGAAAACCATATTTTAAAAATCATTACCAACCCAAAATACCTATAAATAATAATTATTATGATTTATCTGATGAAAATGCAGATACATGGAAATGGCAGGCATCACTTGCTAAGAAATACGGCATTTATGGATTTTGCATATATCATTACTGGTTCAAAAATGAAAAGAAATTACTAGAAAAACCAGCAGAAATATTATTGGCACATAACGAAGTTCCATTAAAATATTTTTTTTGTTGGGCAAATGAGCCGTGGAAGAGAACTTGGTATAGCTATAATGATGAATTACTTATGGAGCAGGAATATGGTAATATAAGAGAATGGAAACTACATTATGAGTATTTAAAACAGTTTTTTTGCGATCCACGATATATAAAAATTGATAATAAACCTGTTATTGCAATATACAAAAGTAGTTCAATTGAGTATTTAGAAGCTATGAAAAAGCTTTGGAATGAGTTTGCAATTAATGATGGATTTAATGGTATACATATAATGTCAGGAGAAACATCGTTTACTAGAGAAGATAGGTTTGATCAGATTGATTCAATGTATAGATTTGAACCAGCATTTACATTACATTACTGTATTCCTAAATATAGAAGAATCTTTTCATATATCAGAAGGAGAATTGTACAATATACAAATAGATTTAGCAGGAAAAAGAAAATTGAAGATGTAGAAAATATGAAATTGCTATACAAGTATTTACCTCACGAATTCGAAACAAATAAAACTAAGATTTATCCAGGTATATGCCCATCATGGGATAATACACCAAGAAAAAAATGGAAGGGCTCATTTTTTAAATATTCTTCTCCAAATTTATTTGAAAGAAAGCTAAAGTATTTTAATGAAAGATTAGAAAAAGATGATTTTATATTTATCAACGCGTGGAATGAATGGTCCGAGGGGGCTTATTTGGAACCTGATACAAAAAATGGATTTAAGTATCTGGAAGCAGTAAAAAAAACAATGAGCAACATATAGAAATGAGAAAATAAAATGTTCACAATCAAAAAAAATAAATTATATCATATACTATTCACATTTAGCATGGCATTTGTTGTTATGTTGACATATATTGAATTTAACAAGCAACAGAGTTTAAGTACCGGTATAAATAAATTAACTTTATTATGTTGCTTTGTTTATGTGGGAATATTAGTTTCTTCTTATAAAATAAATGGGAAAATTGGTATTTATTTTATACTAATTTTAATGACTATTCCATTTTATTTAGGTGATCAATTATCATACCTGCTAGGATATGAAGAGTATATGCTTAAGTCTGATCATAGTATATTAGATGGAATAATTTCAAATACAGATATATATATTGCGATGTTCGTTCTTATGGCTTCATTAATAGGACTTCATTTGGGATATATATGCATATACAGTAAGAGTAAAAATACATACAAGGATATTGATAAATTATATTATATTAACAAAAACAAAGCTAATGCAATATCTATGCGCTATGTAGCATGGATATTATATATTTTGACAATTATACCTGCTCTAATTGTACGATTAAATGATATATATATGAGTAAAATGTTGGGGCATTTAGCTTATAGATTAGAGAGCGCTAGTAATGTGCCAACAATACTGTATATTCTTGATTATTTAGGCGATTGGTTTGTACCATCATGTTTGATTATGGCTATTTTTTGTAAAAGCAAACAAGAAAGAAAAATAGCAATTTCATCAATTTTGTCTTACTGTGTTCTTTATCTATTTGGTGGAAACAGGATGGATATAATAGGAATTATTGTTGCACTGACATGCATATGTGTTTATTGGTATGGGATTAAAGTATCTAAGAGAAAGATTGTTAAATATATTATTTTGGCCTTTGCAGTAGTTTTTGTGTTTCAGATGGTTGGGACAGCAAGAGAAACATCTGGTGGTTTAGATATGTTTTCATGGGATGTAATTAAGGTAGTGTTGAAAAAGAATTTCATATATAGTATATTTGAAATTACAGGTAATACATTTACATCTATTGCAAATACAGTTAAATGCGTGCCACAGTTTGTTCCATTTAATAATGGTAAAAGCATTATTGGAAGCCTGTTATATATTCTTCCTTCGGCATTAAGGGGTCAGTATTTAGATAGCATAGTCACACATATAAGTTCAGTATTATCTCCATATTATTATGGTTGGACGATTTCGGGATATGGCTCATCTTTTATTACAGAGGCATATTTCAATTACTATTATTGGTGTATTCCAGTAGTTATGATATATGGTGGTGTTTTTGCAAAGATAATTAAGACGATAGAAAATGCAGATTTTGCAAAACCATTTAGCTTTTATATATCAGTATATATGATTTGGGAAATAACTAATGGAATTAGAAATGATTTGTATTTTATTCCAAGACATCTTATACTATATGTATTTTTGCCATATGTTGCTGCGATGTTAATTAGTAAATTGTTAAAGAAATAGTTATAATTAGGGAGACTTGAAATGAAAACATCAGTAATATTATGTACATATAATGGTGAAAAATATTTAACAGAATTATTTGAGTCATTACTTAATCAAACCAAAAAAATAGATGAAATAATTATTGCTGATGATAATTCCGTAGATGGTACAAAAGACATAATAAATAGCTATTCAAGTAAATTTAATTCTACAAGTTTTATTGCTAATAACAAAAATAAAGGTGCTGCAAGAAACTTTATGAATGCAGCAATGCAAGCGAGTGGTGATTTGCTCTTTTTTTGCGATCAGGATGATATCTGGCTATGTGATAAGGTAGAAAAGATGTCAGGTATTATGGAAAAGAATAAAAATATCAATCTTTTGGCATCTAATTTGGAGGCAATGTATACAGGGAAAAAAAGTATTAAATCTAGAATGGCATTGGAAAGACAAAAGAACAATGAAAATATTATTATCATGGAAGCAGTTGCCGAGAATTTTAATATTAAAAGATCAGGATGCACGATGTGCATTAGAAAAGAGTTTTTTGATAATATTGCAAGATATTGGATAGAGGATTGGTATCATGATGATTATGTATGGAAATGTGCTGTATTGGACGGAACAGCTGCTATATATAGTCATTTAACAGTTTATAGAAGGATACATGAGACTAATGCTTCTATATCAATAGATAGAACAAGAGATAAGAGACTGAAGTATATTGAGGAAGAAAAAAGATATATTATGCATGCTGCAGATAAATTACATATAAAAAACATTGATATTATTCATGAAATAAACAAATTTGTAAGCTTTCAAAACAAGAGATATAGCATAGTAAAATATCATAAATTTTTTGTATATATAAATATAGTAATTTGTTCTAGAAAACTATATAGAAGTAAGGCACAGATGCTACTGGATGGATATTTTCTTTTTAAAAGAAAAAATGGGTAAAAATATGAATATAAGCAAAAGTAAATTATTTAAAGCTAGCATTGGATATACAATATCAAACATACTTATTAAGGGCATTAATTTTATTACATTGCCTATATTCACAAGGCTGCTAAGTACTAAGGAATATGGATTGTATAGTGTCTTTGCTGCATATGAATCAATATTAAGTTGTATTATTGGATTTGCATTGTATGCGAGTATAAAAAAAGCAAATCAGGATTTAGAAAATTCAATAGATGAATATGTATCCACGATTGTATCGTTTATACTTATAAGTGGAGGAATCTTACTTGCTATATCTGCTATATTTAGTAAGGCAATATATCTACAAACAGACTTTAATTTTTTCATTATATCGAATTTGATTATATTGTCGGTAAGTGGAAATATTATTTCCGTATATAATATGAGATTGAGCTTGAATTATTCATATTCTAAGTATCTTATATGTGCAGTAATTAATTCGGTTGGAAGCGTACTATTGTCAATTACACTTATTGTGTCAGTGTTTAATAGTGATAGATTTAGAGGGAAAATATTAGGACAAACATCGATCGCAGCAATAGTGTCAATTGTAATCGTGATTCGTTTCTTTGTAAAGGCAAGACCTGCGAATATGTACCAGAATCTATCATATGGACTTAGATTTAGTATACCATTAATACCACATGGGATATCCCAAATTATATTGGCACAATGTGATAGGTTAATGATTAATGCATATATAAATTCATCAAGTGCTGGAATATATAGTTTTGCGGGAAATCTAAATACAATACTTATTGTAATATCAGATTCCATTGGTACTGTATGGTCAACGTGGTTTTTTGACAATATGAAGAAAAAGACAGAAAAAGATATACAAAAAAGAGCAAGTATATTTGTTGTAGTGTTTATGGTGCTTACAATTGGATTGATAGCGATATCTCCTGAATTAATAAGGATACTTGGAAGCAAATCTTATTGGATTTCGAAATATGTTGCTATTCCTTTAATTGCCTCTGGATTTTTGGTATTTTGTTATAGCATAATAGTACAAGGTGAATATTACACAAATAATACAAAGTTTGTGCTTTTGGGAACAATTATAGCAGCATGCATAAATATAACGGGCAATTACTTTTTTATACATAATTTTGGATATATAGCAGCGGCATATACAACTTTATTTTCATATATCTGTTATATAATACTACATTTTTTTATATCAAAGAAATTGCTAAAATTTGAAATAATAAGAATAAGACTATTGATTATGTCGATTATAGGAATTTTGGCATTTGGTGGAATGTGCTTGATATTAATTGATAATGTATTATTTAGATGGATTGGTATGATATTTGTGGAAATGGGATTGATACTGGTGACTTTTAGAAAATATAGAAATAATATACCTGAGGGAGAATAAAATATGAGATCAATATTAATGCATCTTAAATGGATGGCTTACAATATATTTACTATGATTAGCAATATCTTTATTAGGAGAGATGATGGCATATGGCTAATAGGTTCTTGGATGGGAAATAGGTATGCTGATAATTCAAGATATTTATATCAGTATCTATCAAAGAACAAATTAAAGTATAATATAAAAAAAGTGGTGTGGGTTAGCAGTAATGAAAAAATAGTATCAGAATTAACACGAAATGGATATGAATGTTACCTTATGAAATCGAAGAAAGGTATATATTTTCATTTAAAGGCAGGTGTTCATGTTATTTGTAATATGCATGAAAATGTGAATGGATATTCTGGCGATATATATGGAAGATTCTCATGGAATGCGAAGAAATTACAGATTTGTCATGGGGTTGGAATAAAGGCAACAGGGGTAATGAGAAGTGACATAAATAAATTACCACATCAATCATTTGTTAAGAAAATATTATCAAATATATGTAACAAATCTATTTTTATACCGGGAGGCTGGAATAAGGCATATTGGCTTGCAACAAGCGAGCAAAATAAGAAGGTACAGATTGAAGATTCGTGTATTGAGAGTAGTAGAATATTTATATCATCATATCCAAGATATTTGAAATCTTCATTTTATTTGGAAGAAGAGAAAGAAGTAATTGAGTATATAAAAAATAAAAAGAAAAATGGGTACGTAGTGGTTTCATATTTCCCGACGTTTCGCAGCAATTATGATGAATACATAGATCCGTTAAAAGATGATGAATTTATGAAAGAATTATCAGAAAGTAATATATTATGGGTAGAAAAAACACACTATGCATCAATTGAGGATATTGAAGAAAAGAAAGCAAACAATATATTGACATTGGAGTCCGAGTTTGATATTAATATTATATTATCTGAGTTTGATATTGTAGTATCAGACTATTCATCTGTAATAACAGATGCACTTGTTAATGATATAGTCACGATTTCATATACGCCAGATTATGATTACTATAAAGAAAAGGATAGAGGATTTATTGCTGAGTATGAGGTATATAATCCAGGAGAACATGTATATACTCCACAAGAACTGATGGAGTGCATTAAACATAAGATTGAATTTGGAATTAATTATTCAGATTTAAGTAAATTAGAAACATCAAAAAGAATATTGGTTAATGATTTGACAATGAAAGAGGACGATATTGTTAGAACATTACTAAATGTAATAAAGAACGAAGGAGACCTAAAATGACATTTAAAGAAGCATATGATATCACAGTTCCTATAAAGAAAAGAAAGGAAGAAAAGTATAATACATGGGTAGCGTATGTTGTACGTCCAATTTCGGTTTTGTGTACATTACCATTTATTAACAGAAAAGTTAAGCCGACGACTATAACAGCAATATCAATTTTGGCATGTATCATTGGTGCAGCATGTTTAATTTTTGCACCAAATATGCAAATTAAAATAGTAGGATGGTTAGGAATTTTTATATGGTCTATTCTTGATGGTGTAGATGGCAATTTGGCAAGATGTCAAAATAAGTGTTCTGCATTAGGTGATTTGTGGGACACAATGGGAGGATACATTGCTATGATTATGATATATTACTCAGCAGGTATCGTTGCATATTTTGATACAAACACATTTGAGTTTGGAAATAAGTATTTGTGGCTTATATGTGGTGGAACAACAGCAATATTCTCGATATTTCCTAGATTAATTTTACATAAAAAGAAATCATCAGAAATAAAATCAGAAAAAGTTGTAGAATTGACGGATACAAGTAACTTTAGTTTATTGAAAAGTATAGCAGGAAATATAACATCACCATCAGGTATAATGCAAGTGTTTTTTTTGGTAAGTATAATATTTCATTTGCTAAATATATTTAGTATTATTTATTTAGTGATTAATTTTGGTATTATGTGTATAAGTTTAAGAGGTTTGCTAAGAGAATGATAAATCATATGAGATTAAGGAGATAAAAATGAATATTGCAATTATATTGGCAGGAGGTACAGGTAGCAGAGTAGGTGCTAGTATCCCTAAACAATTTATTAACATAATGGATAAACCAATATTGGCATATACATTGGAAATATTTCAAAACAACACAAATATTGATGCTATAGAAGTTGTATGTCATAAAGATTGGATTGATGAAACTAACAAAATCATACATTCATACAGAATTTCAAAAGCAAAGTGGATAACCGAAGGAGGAAATAGTTTCCAGGATTCAGTTCAGAATGGTGTTAACTACTTAGTGGATAAGATAAGCATGGATGATATTGTTGTAATCAGTTTTGGTGTATCACCAATGACAACAGATGACATAATTAATGATAGTATTTCTGTTTGCAAAAGCAATGGGAGCAATGCAATAGCATCAGAGGATATGGTTCTATGTACATGTATCAAAGATGATGAATATAGTACAACTCAGAGTATATTGCGTGAAAGTATTAAAGGATTCAGTAATCCATGGACGTTTGTGTATGGTGAATTATATGATGCGTATAAGACGGCAAATGAAAAGGGAATGCTAGAGGGATTAGAACCTCATACAACCTCATTGTATCTAGCATTAGGTAAAAAAATATATTTTTCTAAAACGATATCAACTAATATTAAAATAACTACAAAAGAAGATTTGGATATTTTTGAAGGTCATTTATTACTAGAACAAAAAAGGAGAGAATCGTAATGATAACATATAAAGAATTTGAGGTTATTAGAACATTATTAATAATAGGGGATAATTCTAATAATATAGAAGAAAGCATTTATAATAATATTCATTATAAGGTATTTAAGTCGAAGGAAGAGATATCAGAATTAGTCATTAGTTTACAGAATAAGGGATATCTAAAAGATGGAAAAATAACAGAAAGTGCTATGAATGAGATTAGTTCATTAAAAGTAGAAAACGCAGTTATTTTGGCAGCTGGTGGAAGTGATATTTCTGCCAAGTCAATATATTCTATGCCTAAAGGTCTGTTTATGAAAAATGGAGAAACCCTTGTTGAACGTCAGATACGACAATTAAAAGAGGCCGGAATAGAAGACGTTACTGTTGTTGTCGCATATAAACAAGAGCTATTTTTTTATTTACAAGATAAATGGAATGTTAATTTGGAGATTAACCCTGATTTGAAAAAGAATAATATCTTTTCTTTGTATATAGCAAAAAAGCATTTAGGAAATACTTATATATGTAATTGTGATAATTACTATGAAGAGAATCCGTTTTCTAAATATGAGTATAATGCATATCATGCAACTTTATATAAAGAGAATGCACATAATGAATTACTAGTTCGTAAAAATTCAACAGGTAGGATTTTAGATATATACAGCAATGCAAATAGTGGCGAATGTATTTATGGACATGCATATGTTAATAAAGAGTTTAGTAATAGATTAGTTAGGTATTTGGATGATGAGATAGATGATTTTAGAATTTCTGCATTATTTTGGGAAGAATTTATTGGTAGACATTCAGATGACTTGGATATGTATGTAAGAGAGTATGAGACTGATTTTTTGTTTGAATTCGATTCGATCCAGGAAATTCAGAATATAGATGGTCTATTTTTAGAAAATGTTAGTGGTATAATTAATCAAAAGATATGTGACGTGTTAAAGTGTTCAGCAAATGAAATAAATGATATAAATATACTTCAAAAGGGACTCACAAATATTTTATTTACGTTTTGTGTTAAGGGAGAAAGATATATTTTTAGATACCCTGGAGATAGTAGTCAATTTTTCATATATCGAAAGAATGAATGCTTAGCGCAGAAAATAGCAGCGAATTCACATGCAGATGATACATATGTTTATATTGATGAAAGCGGAATTAAAATTTCAAAATATAGAGAGAATTGCTATGATCTACATGGTGAATACTATGAAAATGTAGAATTAATGAAAGCGATTGCAAGAAAAATCAAGGCATTTCACGATGAGGGACTCAAGTTGACTGACTATAAAGACTATGAATATGATCCGATATATCAGTGTGAAAGATTGTTTAAAGAAGCGTCAAAAATGAAAGGTGATTTGTTCAAACTTTTTGATAAAGAATGGCAGAAAATGAGAAAACTTCAAAAATATGCTGATATGGATGGTATTGAGCATACAATGTGTCATAATGACATAAATATTGATAATATTCTTAAGACAGATACAACATTAGATATAATTGATTGGGAATTTGCGGGATATAATGATCCGGCATATGATTTTGGCAGAGTCATAGCAGGTTTGGAATATGAGGTTGATGAACCTAAGATAATGGAAATATTGGAAGCATATTTTGGAAGACCTGCTACAGAAATAGAACACCTTCATTGGATAGCATATTCTGCAATACATAATTGGTATTATGTTGGCTGGGCCTTATATAAAGAAAGTATTAATGAAAGCAGTCGTGATTGGATGTTATTCTTTTATAAACAGTCAAAGAAATTAGCAGATTGGTGTTTACCAAAATATGAGGAAATATATGGGGAATGCTAAAGTGTATTCGTTATTAATTAATTATATGATATTAAATACATATAATAATACTTATGGAACTAATATTATTTGAAAGGAAGGCTATGAAAAGAAAAATATATTACACAGCACGAAAATATCTTAATCGAGAATTAGTAAGAGTAGTGTTAATTATAGTAATAATATTAATAATTGTATTACATAATGGTAAGGCTGATTTTAGCGTATCTGAAGTATTTGATATTAAAATTGTAGTTTCTGTAGCAATCATACTTATTTGTGATATTTTATCTAAATTTTTAAATAGTTTTATAGAGAGAAAATGTGAGGATGAAGCAAAATTATCTAGTAATTATGATGAGTTGACAAAAAAATATAGTAAAAGTAATCTTTATAAATGTAATGAAAATACAATACCAATTGTTTTACTTGCCACAAGAACTAACAATGAAAATATAGTAATAATAGATAATAAAGACAAGTATTATGAGCTACCTGAGCAAATCAAATGTAATTCAGGGGATATTATGAAGTTACACGATCAATCTGTAGTGTATAACAATATTAATATACGACTTGACGATTTAGAGAATACTAATGAAAGTATTTTTCTTTATTCGTCAAGAACATTTTATTATGATTCACTAGTTACAAATAGGGCTTGTGATTATTTGTTAAATGGAAAAACTATAAGAGAAATATATGAGCCGGGTAAATATATACGTGAGCTAAAAAATTCTAAATTTTCGAATCATTTAGGATTTAATGGCTTTGTTATGACAACAGATGGAAAGATTCCATTTGTATTTAGAAATCAAAATGTATCAATAGGAAAGAATACATGGGGAATTAGTATAGGTGCATCGCTTAAGACAGAATATGCTGTTGAGAATAGCACTTACAGTTTTACGAATGATGGAATTGGAAGAGCCATTTTGATGGAAATAAAAGATGAGTTGAAAATAAAAGAATTTGATAATGATGATTCAACAGATTATGATTTTGATACACAAATTGTACGAAATGCAGAAAAAAGTATATTTGCATTTTATCGAGATTTAGTAGAAGGCGGAAAACCACAGTTTGTTTTCTTTTATAAGCTTTTAAAGACAGATGAAAATATGTTATCTAATGGATTTTACAATAGAGATAGTAGCAATAATAAAAGTAAAACTGACAGTGAATATAAAATGAAAAAAGATGGTAAAAAAATATGCTTTTTTACTATAGATGAACTTAAATCTGCTACAATAGAGTCCGGATATATAACAATAGGACAAAGAAGACTTAAAGTGATGCCATCTGTGGCGGCGTGTGTAGCTATGCTTGTAGATAATTATGATACAATAAAATGTTAACCCAAGCAACATGTCATCATTCAAAAATATCGCCAGTATGTCCTGGCGATATTTCACTTACCACTTAAAGCGTGTCCTCAATAAATATAGTTCGTTCTTGCCCCAAATCTACAATCTTATCCTCAGTTATCGGTCTGTTTACGCGATTATAATATATCTTAACAATCGGTCGTGGACCTTCATTCTTACGAATGTTCGATACAATGCCAGCCTCCTGAGTGGAAAGCCGTACCATTTCACCAAGAGGATAAATAGGAATATTCTTAATAAATGCGTTAACAACATCATAATCATAATAAATACCACTTGTGCCATATAACTTCTCAATAGCCATATATCTTGGAATCTTCTTGTTGTTAATATCATCTGAATATCCGGCACACATACCTACAATTCTTGCCGGAAGAGGAATCTCATTCCCTGTGAGACCCTTTGGATAGCCGGAACCATCAAAACGCTCATGATGATATTGAATACAATCAGCAATAGTCCTCGGAATATTCTTTTGTACAGCAAAATAGTAGCCATAGGTTGGATGCTGTCTGTACAACTCCTGCTGTTGACCTGTAAGATTATCCTTTCATATGAGCATAGGCATTTCACAAATGCCAATATTATGTAAAAGCGCTCCTGTAACAGTTGTAACAATATCTTCACCAGACAACTTCATACAGCCGGCAACAACGCCAGAAAGAACAGCAGTATATAGACTGTGCTCATATAGGAACTCATTGGCAGTCAGGCGCATCTCCACAAGAAATGGCATAATTTCAGTAATCTTTGAAATCTTGATTATAAGAGACTCTAACTGCTTGGCAACTAAAACAACATGATCATTCATATTAGCTTCCGGGCGTCTCGGACATAATTCGCGCAGAATTCTGATGTAGTCGGCAACCAATAGCTCTGACATCTTATCCTCGGGAGAAATAAATACTGAATATCTGTCTGCTATTTCAAGTTCTTCAATTTCGAGCGCTTTTATTTTTTCAATATTCTTGATACTAAGCGTTACCCCTGCGTTAAGTAAAAGCTGGCTGTTATCTGGAGAAAAAATTGCCTGCTCCAGTTTCATCCCAGGCTTGACTTCGTGAATTGAAAGCTTCATATAATCACCTTTCTATGCATTATCTAATACTATTATACCCATAAAAATTATCAATATCAACAACATAATAAGCATAGTTGTGTTTTGCCATAAATGTGTTATAATCTACACATTATGAGAACAAATTATATTAAAAGAACAGTGTTTGGAGCACTGATTATTGCATGGCTAGTAATGATTTATGACATGTCCGCGAAGACAGGGGCGCAGTCGGGAGGAATAAGCGAAAAGATAGTTGTATTTTTAAGAGAAAATGAATCAATTTTCAAAATACTATCCTTTGACAAGCTTCATTTACTTATTAGAAAAGCAGCGCATTTTACTGAATATGGACTTTTGGCAGTATGGCTTATCAACTTTGCATACACATTTGAACAGGTTAGAGAAAAATATATGTTTGTATTTATTGCAGCATCAATATTTGTATGCATATGTGGAGGACTTGATGAATTCCACCAAAGCTTTGTGGATGGAAGAGGACCGGCTGTGATGGATGTGGTAATTGATACCTGTGGGGGAATTGTATTTGGGGTATTTGCTACAATGACAAAATGGATAGATATAAGGAGAAAGCGAAATGAAGCAGGAATTTTCTAGAACAGGGTTGCTATATGGCGAGGAGGCAATGGACAGGCTTGCTAAGTCACGGGTAGCTATATTCGGAGTAGGTGGAGTAGGAGGATATGTGGCAGAGGCATTGGCAAGATGTGGGGTTGGAACGATTGACTTGATTGATCACGATACCGTGAGCATTACAAATATCAACAGACAGATAATAGCCCTTCACAGCACTGTAGGTAAGTATAAGGTGGATGTAATGAAGGAGAGAATTCTTGATATCGATCCGGAGGCAATTGTTAATATATACAAATGCTTCTATTTGCCGGAGACAGCCAGCCAGTTTGATTTTTCTAAATACGATTATGTTGTAGATGCTGTCGATACGGTGACAGCCAAGCTGCAGCTTGTAGTTGAGGCAAAGGAATCAAAGGTACCAATTATAAGCTCGATGGGAGCGGGAAACAAGGTAAAACCGGAGATGTTTATGGTTGATGACATTTTCAAAACAAGCGTATGTCCGCTTGCGAAGGTAATGAGAAAAGAACTAAAAGCAAGGGGAATACGAAAACTGAAGGTAGTATATTCAAAAGAAATGCCTGTTAAACATAAGTGGGAGTCAGATGAGCAGTGCGAAAAAAGAAGCCTGCCGGGAAGTACGGCATTCTCACCGTCAGTGGCAGGCTTACTTATTGCATCAGAAATTGTTAATGAATTGTGTGACGATTAACTATATCGCGTATTGAATCAAATAAATAGGGCTTGAGCTCTTCAATTGAGATAGGTTCACTATATAATATAGAACTATAGCAGGTTGAACTCACAAGCTCTATTATCATAAATATCATGACTTCAGGATTGTCTATATTGTAGTCAGGATTCTCAAGAAGTCTTTCATATATATCATAGAAATCCACGTCTTCTGCATCTGGATTAGAAAGAACACTCTTAAATACACCCCAGCTCAAATTTTTTGAAATAAATGTAAGAAGGATTTTATTGCTGTTAAGCTGATCAATAATATTGTTTACAAGAAATACTATCTTCTCGCTTAAATCAGTAATGTTCTTCTTCTCAAGTGCCACGTCAGCGTTGTGAAACAGCTGGCTTGCCTTATGTGAAATTAACATATTTCTAAGGTCATATTTATCTTTAAAGTATAAATAAAAGGTTCCCTTGGCTACACCGGAGGTTTCTGCTATATCAGATATTGAAGTCTTGTTAATTCCTTTTGATGTAAATAAGGAAAAAGCTGAGTCAAGCAGGGAGTCCCTTTTTAGTTTCTTCTTATTTTCGACATTACTCATTAGGCTGTTCACCCCTTTCCACTAACGATACCTTATAACAAAAATGACCAAAAGTCAATATTTTTTAAAAATTATATTGACCGCTGGTCATTTTTGTGATATACCATATGCATGAGGAAAATGACTATTGGTCAGAAAGGATGATGAAGATGATAAAATTTGGTAAGAAAGTAGTAAAATTAAGAATACCAATATTGATAATTAGCTTTTTACTGTTAATACCAGCAGCATTTGGTTATTTTAATACCAGAATCAATTACGATATTCTTTCATATCTACCAAAAGACATTGACACTATGAAGGGTCAGGATATTTTACTTAAGGAATTTGGCACAGGTGGCTTTTCGGTATGTGTCGTGGAAGGAATGGATGATAAAGGTGTTTCGGCACTGAAATCGAAGATTGAGAAGATAGATCATGTTAAGACTGTATTATGGTATGATTCGCTTGCAGATCTTTCAGTACCGATGGAGGCTCTTCCTGATTCCATGGTAGATGCATTTAACAATGCAGAGAAGGGCAGTACATTGATGATGGTTATGTTTGATACATCAATGTCAGCCGATGAAACCTTGGACGCAGTTCAGGATATTAGAGATTTGACAGATAAGCAGTGCCTGTTAAGCGGTATGTCTTCTACAGTTACAGATATTAAGAAGGTATGTAACAGTGAAGCAATTATGTATGTTGTAATTGCAGCAGGCTTATCAGCTATAGTACTTGCACTTACAATGGATTCGTTCCTTATACCTGTATTCTTCTTATTAAGTATAGGAATGGCAATCATTTACAATTTAGGAAGCAATTTTGTAGCCGGAGAGATTTCATTTGTAACACAGGCACTGGCAGCAGTACTTCAGTTAGCAGTTACAATGGACTACTCAATATTCCTGTGGCACAGCTATCAGGAGAATAAGGAGAAGTATCCGGGTGATAAGGAAAGAGCGATGTCACATGCCATATCCAACACAATTGTTTCTGTAGTAGGTAGTTCAATTACAACAGTTGCTGGCTTCGTCGCTATGTGCTTTATGACATTTACACTTGGTATGGACCTTGGTATTGTAATGGCGAAGGGTGTTATACTTGGCGTTATAGGATGTGTAACAATTCTTCCTTCAATGATACTTGTATTTGACAAGGCAATTGAGAAAACTAAGCACAAGGCAATTATCCCTGATCTTGGAAGAATAGGTAATTTTGTATCTAAGAAATATCCAATATTTATAGCTTTATTTGTTGTGATTCTTGTTCCTGCATTATATGGATACACTCACAACAAGGTATATTACGACCTTGCGGGCACACTTCCAAATGATCTTGAAAGTGTTATGGCGAACAGCAAGCTTGAAGAAGATTACAATCTTGGAGCAACCCATGTAGTAATGGCAGACAGTAATCTTTCTGCTAAAGAAACATCAAACATGATTAATGAAATCAGCAAGGTTGACGGTGTTGAGATAGCAGCAGGATGGGAATCACTTATAGGACCAAGAGTTCCGGAGAAAATGATTCCTGATTCATTTAAGAAAGTGCTTGATAGTGGCAAGTATCAGATGATATTTGTAATATCACAGTACAAGACAGCATCAGATGAGGTAAATGCGCAGATTGATACAATTAAGGATATAATTAAGAAATACGATAAGAGCAGTATGATAATTGGTGAAGCACCTTGTACTGAAGACCTTATCACTATAACAGATAAGGATTTTAAGACTGTTAGTACAGTATCAATAGTACTTATATTTATAATAATAGCACTTGTACTTAAATCAATATCATTACCTATTATACTTGTTGCAGTTATCGAATTTGCTATATTTATTAACATGGGTATACCGGGATATACAGGAACAGTTCTTCCGTTTATCGCTTCAATCGTTATTGGAACCATACAGCTCGGTGCAACTGTCGATTATGCGATACTTATGACCAATAAATATAAGAAGGCAAGATACAATGGTGAAGGTAAGCAGGAATCTATTTCCTATGCACTTAACAGTTCACTGCAGTCAGTATTTGTAAGTGCACTTAGCTTCTTTGCAGCAACATTTGGTGTAGGTATGTATTCAAGTATTGATATGATTAGTTCATTGTGTTCATTGCTTGCAAGAGGCGCACTTATCAGTTTAGTGGTAGTTGCATTTATACTTCCCGCAATGTTCATGTTATTTGATAAAGTTATTATTCACACAAGTAAAGGATTTATCAATAAGGATAAGAAGGAGGCCTAGTTATGACTAGAAAAATTAAAGGTGCAGTTGCACTTGGTACAGCAGCAGTTGTAGTAGCAGCAGGAATATTTGCTTATGGTACACCTAATCAGAAGGCATATGGTGATGACAACGTAACACAGGTTGAAAATAAAATTACTGACACACTTAAGGATAGTGTAACAGTAGCTTCAACAACAGGTGCAGATAAGGAGGAAACAGTATATGTTATCTCTGATGCAAATGGTAAAGTAAGCAAGAAAATTGTAAGCTCATGGCTTAAGAATAAAGATGGTGCAGCTACCATTGATGATGTTGCTAACCTTACAGATATTGAAAATGTTAAAGGTGATGAAGATTTTGAGACAGGCGACAATGGTAAAATAACATGGAATGCGGATGGTTCTGATATTTATTATCAAGGAACCTCAGATGCAGAGCTTCCTGTAGATGTGAAGGTAACATATTTGCTTGATGGCAAGGAAATTGCACCAGATGATTTAGCGGGCAAGAGCGGCAAGGTAACAATTAAGTTTGAGTATACCAATAATTCATCAAAAGAAGTAGAAATCAATGGTAAAAAGGAAAAGATAGTGACACCATTTGTTATGGTATCAGGAATGGTACTTCCTACAGATACATTTAAGAATGTAGAGGTTACAAATGGTAAGGTTATCACAGATGGTGATAAGGCAATTGTAGTTGGTATGGGATTCCCTGGATTAAATGATGATCTCAGCCTTTCACTATTATCAAAGGATCTTGATATTGATTTTCCTGAAAGCTTTGAGGTTACTGCCGATGTTGAAGATTTCAGCTTAATGATGACAATAACTCTTGGCTCAAGTGATATATTCAGCACAGTTGATGTTGATGAATCAGCAGGAACAGATGAAATATCTTCATTAGTTAAGAAAGCAACAGATGCTCTTAATCAGATGGCAGACGGAACAGGACAGCTTTCAGATGGACTTACATTACTTAATACAAAGCTTACTGCATTTCAGGATGCAACTAAGACCTTCCAGTCAGGACTTAAGGAATATACATCATATGTAGATAAGTTCGACACAGGCGCAGCACAGATTGCAACAGCAACATCAGGACTTAACGAGCAGGTTCCAAAGCTTGTTGCAGGAATAAATGAGCTTAATGCAGGAATGAGTCTTTTAAGACAGAAGGTATCAACAGATAAGAAGAATACAACACTTTTAGCAGGTGCAACAAGTGTTAATGCAGGTGTCAAGACATTATATACTACAATGGATACCATGTATAAGACAATCGGAACAAATATTAAGACATACAATGCAAATATTAAGAAGCTTACAAACGGTATTTCAAAGGCTAAGAAAACACTTTCTACAGCAGCAGATGGTGTTAAACAGTACAAAGAAGGGGTTGCACAGCTTAAGACAGCAGCCGAGGGATATGCTAAGGGTGGAGACCTTCAGCAGGCAGTTGGATATTATGCTCAGCTGAACACAACATATGAGAGCCTCACAGCAGTATATGATCAAATGGTTACAGGCTATGAGAGTCTGATTGCATATGAGGAACAGTTAGGACAGTGTGAAGGCGCTGTGGCAGCACTTTCAGAAATTCAGGGTCAGATGGATAAAGGACAGCTTATGGCTAAGCTTAAGACTCTTAAGGATGGAACAGCCGCAATACAGAAGGGTGTACAACAGTTATCAGATACACTTAAGGATGATATAGCTCCAGGCGTACAGAAGCTTGCTGACAGTGTAAAGGATATGCCGGCAGGAATATCTACACTTAACGGATATATTACTCAGTTAAGCAGTGGACTTACACAGGTTGCAGCTAATTCTAAGGATTTAAATGATGGTGCAGCTCAGATTTTAAGTGCAGAGGAACAGCTTCAGGATGGAGTTGGAAAGCTTCAGATAGGAACAGGAAAGCTTTCTTCAGGAATAGATGATTTCAAGAAACAGACAATTGATCAGTTATCAGAAGCTCTTGATGGAGACGTTGAAACTGTAATTGAAAGAGTTAATGCATCTGCAGATGCTGCCAAAGAATATACATCATTCTCTGGCATAGCAGATGGAAAAGATGGTTCAGTTAAATTTATTTACAGAACTGACGAAATAAAGTAATTGCAAGGATAATCATAATAGAGAATCCAATAATTACTTCAACAGGATAAATAATAAGCTTCTGTGATGAGATAATCATTGGAAGTGTTGAGATTGCTCCGGCTGGTGGAAAATACAGCTGGAGCTTTTTCATTGCAAGCAGAACGATGGCAGTTGCAAGAACTGCGCTTATAACAAGGCTAAGTCCAAAATGCTCAGTGATAATTAACCTCAAATACGCACCTGATATACTGCTAAGTGCAATTAAAAATAGAAGAGATAATGGCCGTTTTCTTGCCGGTGAATCCACATTTGTTATCTCCACAAAAGCAACTATCAGCGGTGGTGCAATAAAAAAATATTCTTTAAAATACACAGGTAATGCACTGATTGCAAGGACAATAATAAAGCGTTTGACCCACAGCAGGAGCTGCTCGCCATAGTTGATAGTGGCAGACCTTTTGTATGCCTGATTGCTTTGAATAGGAATCTGTACTAACACGATTATTATTGACATAACGGCTACGGATAGTGGATAAATAACAGATGTAGTTCCCATAAGTATTGGAAGAATACAGGCTGATATCATAGGCACAAATGTAGAATCGCATACCATTAGTGACACGCCACAAAAAATGAAACCAATTGCTATTTTTAGTATCATGGGAATGAAATCAGCACGTACAAGGACAATGCCAAGGATGGCCGATATAGATATTAGGCTGCACAACATTACAGGATGAACCTTCCAAGGCTGTTTGACTGCTACCCAGGCGCCTACAGTAAGTGCTGTTATTTCAGGGAAAATAATCTCAGGCTCATTTAAGAGCACAGAAATACCAATCATGGCAGCTAACATAGTTAGTGCCATGAGATTCTTGTATTTATTCATAGTGGAACTCCGTTTCATTAGTAAGTAATATCTGTTAAATTAAATAATTTTATTGCATTTTTGAACATGATTTTTTCATAGGTTTCATTATCTATAAGCTTTGGCAAATCATTGAAATATTGAAGATATAGTGAAGGGTCTCCAGTCTTATTTGTTGAATAAGTGTCAGCTCCATCAATTGGACTGTCACTGCCAAATACGATTCTGTCACATCCACATTTTTCTATGAATTTCAAAACACTGGATATTGGAACCCAGGTGGTGTCACCATAGAGATTTGGAAGCTTTGATATGTATTCAATAGCATTTTCATTGTTAGTGCCAAGCTCCATGTGTACCATAATAAAGTTTACATCAGGATTAGCCAGAGCAGCATTATATACATGCTCTGCACTTGCAGCTTCGACACCGCCTGTATGTATTGCAATTGGAAGATGAAAACGTCTTGCAATCTCAATATATGGAATAAGAAGTGGTGAATCAGTAGGAAGATTAGAGTTGTGAGCGTGAAACTTAATGCCCTTAACTATATCAAGGTTATTCTCAATAATAGAAATAAATTCATCGTCAACTCCATCAGTTGCAGGCTTAATCCAAGGCATAACGTATATTCGTCCGGGATGTTTTCTTGCAAATGCTATGGTGTCTTTGAAGACCTTGTTCTGAGGGTTAGCAAGCTCTACGGGAATTCTATTCAACTGCTCATCATTTTCACAGGCCATACAGTTGGAAACAATAATGTGATCAACATTGTATTTGTCAATGAATTCTTCAACCATACTATCTGGTATATTAAATCCTCCATATACACCATTATGAACATGTGTGTCTATAATCATATCTATCAAGTCCTTTCTAAAAAAAGTATTTAAAACTATCTTATTCTAATATTTGTTTATTGTAAAGAGAATATGGAAATAAGATTTTTATTGTAGTATACTAAGATTTAAAGGGAACGTGGAGGATAAAGTTGAAAAAATATATTACTGATAAATTAATGAAAATTACATCTTTGATTGAAAATATGCCGGTATTTATTGCTATGAAGCACGGACTTGTTATGGCGGTTCCGTTTATTATTACCGGATGCATGTGTCTGGTGTTCACATCGTTTCCGGCAGAGGCCTACCAAAGCTTTATAACCGGTGCGTTTGGCGGACGTCTGTATTCAGCACTTAATATTGTATACACCTTCACAATGGGTATGCTTGCTATGATTCTTTTGCTGTCCGTCAGTTATTCATATGGCAGAGAGTGTGACATACAGAATTCCAAGTATTATCCATTTGTTGCCAGTATGGCTTACTACATATTTGCCAGCGATAATGATGGTAATATTTCCATAGAGATTTTTGGATATAACTGGCTGTTTACAGCTATAATTGTGGCGCTATTTTCCAGTTATCTCCTAAGAAAGTTTCTCCATATTGTTCATAAAGAGAGAAAAATATACTCGGATGGAGCCGACAGACATTTCAATGAAGCCGTGAAAATGATTTTTCCTGTTGTGATGATTGCAGCAATATTTGTGCTAATCAGAGTTATCCTTATTACGATTGTGGGAGATACAAGGGTCCAGAATATCGGATCAGCATTTTATATGAGCCTGTTTAGTGCCATAAATAACAAATTCATTCGTGGACTTGTATTTATACTGCTAAGTCATGTGTTTTGGATATTTGGCATTCATGGGAATAATGTTCTTAATGAGGTTAGTACAACCCTTATGCAAAACTGTGAGTTTAGTAAATCATTTCTTGACACATTTGTGCTTATGGGTGGATGTGGAACGTGTATTTGTCTGATGCTTGCAATTCTAATTACTGCCAAGAGAAAGAATAACAGAATGCTTGTGAAGGCGGGAATTATCCCATCAATATTTAATATAAGCGAGATATTTGTATTTGGATTTCCAATTATCCTGAATCCTGTAATGATTGTGCCATTTATTTTGACTCCTGTTGTGTGCTATCTTATAGCTGCAGCCGCTGTGGGGTTAAATATTATTCCTGATACCATTAATTCGATTAACTGGACTTCGCCGGTTGTTTACAGTGGCATTAAAGTAACGGGTACGATTATGGGCGGTGTTGTTCAAATTATTGGAATTATTGTTGGAACCTGCATATATATTCCATTTATAAGATTTTCTGAAAAATATCAGAGATTGTATCTTAAGGAAAGCGTGGATAAGCTTAAGAATGCAGTTATTGCCAGTGAGGAGGACGGCAGCTTTGAGCAGATTAAGGAGAGCAGCAGAAGTATGGGCTCAACTGCAAGAATGCTCACTGAGGACCTTCATATTGCCATGCTGAGAAAGGATATTGAGATATTTTATCAGCCACAGGTTACTTATGCCGGACAGATAATGGGCTGTGAGGCATTGCTTAGATGGAAACACCCAACGGCAGGCTACATATATCCCCCACTTATTATTGCCATCGCCAATAATGACAATTGCCTTAATGACCTTGAATTACACATTCTCAACGAGGTGTGTAATGAGATGGAAGAACTTGATAAGAATATAAAATATGATTTTAAAATGTCTATGAATATAACACCAAAGCAGCTGGAGTCCGATGATTTCTGTGGAAAAGCTATTGCGCGAATAAGCAGAATGAAGCTTGATAATCTGAGACTTGCTTTCGAGATTACTGAACAAATAGCACTTAAAAGCACACCTATGATGAATGAGAACATGAACCGTTTAAGAGGGGTTGGAGTTGAATTTATCATGGATGATTTCGGCGTTGGACATTCATCTATGATGTATCTGCAGAACGCAGACTTTTCCATAGTAAAGCTTGATGGAAGTCTTGTAAGGGACATTATGGATAACAATAATTCTGTAAACATTATTAAAACTATAGTTGACTTATCAGGGAGAATGCATTTTAATGTAATAGCAGAATATGTAGAAAATGAGGAGATTAAGGAGAAGCTTCATTCGATTGGCTGTGATTATTATCAGGGATATCTCTACAGTAAGCCATTGCCACAGTTTGAGTTTCACGAATATCTTCTTAAAAAGTAATGGAGAGATGATTTGAAAAAGTATAAAGTTATTTTATTTGATTTAGATGGAACGCTTACTGAGCCGAAGGAGGGCATAACAAAATGTGTTCAGTATGCCCTTGACTACATGGGAATTCATGAAGATAATCTTGCTAATTTTGAAAAATTTATTGGACCACCTTTGGATGATTCTTTTATGGAATTTTACGGTATGGATTATGATTCGGCATGGAAAGCAGTTGAAAAATATAGGGAAAGATTTAACACTATTGGCAAATATGAGAACAGGGTGTTTGACAAAATTCCAAGTATGCTTGAAATGCTTCGTGGCACAGATGTCCTTATCGGTCTGGCAACCTCTAAGCCGGAGCCACAGTCTCTGGATATTATGGACAAGTTCGAACTTTCACAGTACTTTGATGTGATTGCAGGCAGTGATTATGAAGGTACAAGACATGAAAAGTACCAGGTAATTATCGAGGCACTTAACAGACTTGGGATTGAGAAGGAACAGTATGGTGATGTTCTTATGATTGGCGACAGGAAATACGACATTATTGGTGCTAAGCTAGCGGGAGTTGATTCCATGGGAGTGAGATTTGGATATGCACCTGAAAATGAATTAGAGGAAAGTGGTGCAGATTACATTGTGGATACAATTGATGATTTGTATAAATGGTTATTAGCAAATGAAACAGCTTGATTTATCGAAGGACAATGTAAATACATTATATAAGAGATATTTGGTGCCAACTATTTGTGCTACCATGATAACATCGGCCTACGTTATTGCTGATACAATTATGATTGGCCATGGCATCGGCAAAAATGCCCTGATTGCTCTAAATCTGCTTCTGCCTATGTTTTCGTTGCAGTTTGGCATTGGAAATATGTTCGGCATAGGTGGCGGAGTTCTTGCTTCTGTTGCACAGGGAGCGGGTGACAGGAAAAGAGTCAGCGAAATATTTAGTACTGCAATTGCTTCTATAACAGTTATTTCTGTTCTGATGTCGCTGTTTATGACAATATTTGCAGAGAAAATATGTTATTTACTTGGGGCGGGAGAAAATACAATTGATTATGCTCTGTCCTATGCAAGAATATTATTTTTGTGCACTCCTGCACTGATATTTAGCAGCTGTCTTCAGGGGTTTATAAGAAATGACAAAGATCCAAACAGGGCTATGGCGGCAGTATTTACAGGTTCTGGTCTTAACATAGTTCTAGATTATATTTTTATTTATATTTTTCATATGGGAATGTCTGGTGCGATTCTCGCAACCATACTTGGAGCAGTTGTTAATACCGCCATTACTGTCACACATTTCATGAAGAAGGACAACAGCCTTGTATTTTCCATCAAAGCAGTTAGAATTAGTACCTTGGGCAATATAGTTTTATCAGGAGCAACGTCATTTCTTGTTGAAATGACAAGTGGAATTACAATGTTTTTCTTCAACATACAGATTCTCAAATACATCGGAGATGTGGGTGTTGTTGTTTACAGCGTGCTAACTAATACGGCTATTGTGTGTGCATCGTTGATAAATGGTTCCTCACAGGCGATACAGCCAATTGTTGCACACAATTATGGCTCCGGAAGTATGGATAGGGTAAAGAAAGTTCGAAGAATAGGCTTCGTTGTGCTTATGGCAATTACCTGCTGCGTGACTTTGCATGCAAACATGTTTCCGGATACGCTTATAGAGGCATTTGTAAAGCCGGATGCTGAGATATACAGAATGGGTAGAAGGGCAATTCACATATATTATCTATGTTTTATACCTACGGCTGTAAATGTTTACCTGTCAAATTATTTTCAGGCAACAATAAGAGCTAAGAAGGCATTTGTTATAACATTTGCCAGAGGAATTATTTTTAGCGTGGCATTTGTTTTGATGTTTCCAATGATGTTTGGAGGCGAAAGTATTTGGTATGTGGTGCCTGCAGCGGAGACTATTACAATGATTATTGCATTGACATTGACAAAATCGAATGATACAATAACAACACAATAAAAATGCGTAACATATGCAAAGGGAGAAGAAGATTTGAGTAAAATAGCAGTTGTAACAGACAGCAACAGTGGAATAACACAGGCGCAGGCGAAGGAACTTGGAGTGTATGTTCTTCCAATGCCATTTTCTATAAATGACGAAACATTTTACGAAGGAATAAGCCTTACAATTCCTGAATTTTATGCGAAGCTTGCAGACAAGGATGCCAAGGTATTTACATCACAGCCATCACCAGAGTCAGTAATGAGCTTGTGGGACGAGGCACTTAAGGATAATGATTATGTAATTCATATTCCGATGTCAAGTGGACTTAGCAGTGCCTGCCAGACAGCAATTATTCTAGCAGGAGAGGAAGCTTACGAGGGCAAGGTATTCGTTGTTGATAATCAGAGAGTATCAGTTACTCACAGACAGTCAGTACTTGATGCATTAGAATTGGCTAATCGTGGAAAGGAAGCAGAAGAGATTAGAGATATCCTTGTTAATCAGGGACTTGAATCTAGCATTTACATTATGCTTGATACTCTTTTGTATCTTAAGAGAGGCGGAAGAATAACACCAGCGGCAGCAGCACTTGGCAATCTTCTGAAGCTGAAGCCTGTATTGCAGATTCAGGGAGAGAAGCTTGATGCATTTGCTAAGGCAAGAACAATCAAGCAGGCGAAGTCAATAATGATTGATGCAATGAAGAAAGATATAGAGACAAGATTTGGCGGACTCGATAATGTTAATGTATTTATCGCCCAGACTGAGAATCTTGCGGCAGCAGAAGAATTTAGAGAAGAGATATTACAGGTACTTCCGGGAATTGATATTTATATTGATTATTTACCATTAAGTATTGCATGTCATATCGGACCGGGTTCACTTGCTATAGCATGTGCCAAGAAAATATAATAAGTTTGAGTAACGACACCATTATCATTTATTGATAATGGTGTTTTTTTGGTGCGCAGACATGAGTCGGATATAGTCGGTTCAATCTTGCTAGTATTAGAAGTCGTGCGGCCGGCGAAACTTGAAATGCTGGTATTAGAAGTCATGCGGCCGGCGAAGTATTGGGTAAATCAGAATATAAAAAAGCGAATATACCCAAAAAAACGGAAAAACAAGCTTGAAAATCATCAGATT
>CAZBKO010000021.1:0-28167 GCA_964492545.1 uncultured Lachnospiraceae bacterium | reverse complement strand
TTTAATGTTTGCAGATATTCATCTCTTAATATTATCTCTTTCATATAAACCTCCTTGTTTTGTAAAACAAAATGCGAGTTCTCTGACGAGCAGAGGTTTTGCCCTCTTTCCAGAGCATAAAACTCTTTCTATTATTATAACCCAAAACTTTATTTTTTCAATAGTTATTGGATTTTATTCCAATAACTAGTTATATTTCTATACTTATTGGATAATTTTATTATATTCATTACTAGCCTTATTTATGCAAAAATCCCACCGAAATCTTCGTCAGACTTTTTCGTCTTTCCTTCAGATTTTGGTGGGATTTTGGGATTTCGCCCTATCTACGTGCTTTCTAGCCAATCTCAATGACTGTTTCAAATCGTTCGGTTTGTGTACATCGGTATGTACGGTACTCTTGCTAACTCCAAACTGTCTGGCAGTCTGTCTTACAGTCGCATTGTTTTCAATGATGAAATTTGCAATTGCAAGAGCTCTCTCTTCAATATATTCTTTCATAAAGCGTACCTTATATTAATTATTTATACAAGATATGCTTTTGTGGTTGGATTCATTCATAATAAAATGATTATCATTTAATTAATGATTATTGACATACACTTTTAATATATGTTATTTTTTGCTTAAGAAAATGAGTTTTCACCATATTAGATGGGCTGCTCGTTTTCTTTTTTTGCGGAATACTACATTTCCAAACTATTACTCAACATTAAAAAATCAAGTACGTTAATAATTAAATATCCTTTTTCATTGTGCCATGGTTTAATATTATCTGCCACAATTACAACCTTTTTAAATGAATCATCAACACGGTTCAGCGATTTCAACTCCTGCTTTATCTTGTTTTCATCTGGTAATGAATAAGCAGACTGAATATAATATCTATTACTTCCTAAATTACACACAAAATCAATCTCTAAGCCTTATGGTTGAAGCCGGGATTGGTTATGCATTATGTATTGATAAGCTCATTCATGTTGGTGCAGATTCGCCACTGACCTTTGTACCACTTAGCCCAACCAGAGAATCCAATGTATATATGTTTACTAAGAAGTATCAGATATTTTCTAAGGCAGCCAAATTATTTATTGACCGTCTTCAGAAAGAATTTCTATAGCAGTTTCAATCACAACTATTGTTTTTTGGGCTTTATGCAGCTTATCCAGAATCAAGTTTCTCTGTTCCTGCAGCAGTTGGATTTGCTCTGAATTAACATATTCTTTTTTCTCCAAAAATGAATCGATAAATTGTTTATCACATCCTGCATCTAAAAGGTTTTGAATAATATGTTCTTTACTGCAATTAATTTCCATGTAAATCTCCATTCCGTAACATCCTTGCACTATGGCAGTGCGAAATCGTTTCTGTCATTAACACTATTTGTGATGTTCCATGTTCATATCTGAACATAAATTAATTGTATTTCCATAGTCATTATATTGCAAATAGTTATATTGAATGTGTAATTATAACCTGTGGTTATGTATATATTCTTAACATATTTGGCTAGCTGCATAAAAAAGAATGAAACCACTTATTATCATGATTTCATCCTTTTCTTTATCTATATTCGCATACAAATACTACACATCTATATATTATATGGTGAAGTTCCCTAATAATCCGTATTTTTTATCACTTACTTCCTTCAGCAGCTTCACCAGTTTCATATCCACTGCATCTTTTCTCCTATAGGTACTAACACCGAATGTAATTCAACCTGATTGAGTGCACGTATAATCTCTACTGTCTCACAGAAGTCATTAAGTCCAAGGTTATCAAGTGATGCACTAATTACCATCGATAACAAGACTATTTAATTTGCAGTATACATATGTATCCTGCCATATTGGCTGTCCTTTTTCATCTTTAAGAAAATAAATATTTTTCGAAAAACAAGCCTCTTTTTTAAAGCCCAAGCTCTCCAACAGTTTAAATGAACATTCATTTTTAGGATTACATTCAGCATATATGCGATGTACATCATTAGCAAATCCATTATCTATTATTGCATTAATTGCTTCAGTTGCAAAGCCTTTTCGCTGATAGTTCTTATTTATAATATAGCCAACTTCCTTTGCCGCAAAGTCACGATTTCCAAAATAAATATTTCCAATAATTTTTCCATTTTCTTTTAATTCAATAGCATAAAATTCATCATTTCCTACCCGATACTTCATATGCTCTATTCCATTTTCATATGTAATTCCGGGATACGCTTCAAATTCATCATTTTCTCTCTGTGACAAAAATTCATATACATCATCATAATCAGTTTCTTCAAAATTACGTAGAATTAATCTTTCAGTTTCTATTCTTTTCATAAATGCTGCTCCTTTTATTTCTGTACTAAATGTTACTTATTTTTCATAGGTGGCTATGAAAATATCGTGCTTGATAATGTACGCATCCTTCTTATCTTCCCCGCGAACTGCCAGATAATCACCTGGTTTTCCTATAAAATATTTTCCCTTATTATACGCTCCGAACACCTTTGTTCTCCTTGTTATCTCCCTGGTATAAATAAACGAATTCGACTTCGGATAGCAAATATGTGCCATTTCGTCTATAGGAATATACTTTCTATCTTTGACGCTCTCCACTGTAGGAATAAAATCCAGAATATTTTCAAATATATCAAGCTTCTCTTCAGTTACATCATAGCTGTGCTCAAATTTCTTTCTGGAAATATCATATACCTCACCGCGACATCCAACCATAATATAGCTGTCCTTTGAGATTTCAATCTCCACGCCTGTTGAGTTCTCGAGGCTTTTCACGCATATAAGTGAGCCGATGTCTCCGATATCCTCAGTCTTTACAACAGCCCATGGAATATGCTTTTTGTGATATTCAGCCATTGCGCTGACATCAATTTCATCAGATGTGCACCTGATTATATCTGTGTCCTGAAAATACTTTCCAATTCTCATTATGAAGTATTCGGCAGCCGATTTGACTTCCCACTCGGCCATGTAGGCATCAATTAACGCACCTGTCAGCTTTCCCTGCGCATACTTTTCATCTCCGGCAAATATGCCAATATCGTCAAGCATAAAATCAAGCATTTCAATTGCCCTGATTTCATTTGTTATACTCGAAACAATTATCTCAATATTTCTGCCGCTTTGACAGATGCCCACGCATACATTTCTATCATCTGTACACATCTCAGCTAAAGCTTTGTCGCAATTTTCCACAAACACTACAGGATAGTCCACAAAATAATAACTGTCATCTTTCTTTATATAATTGTCCATTTGTGCCTCCTGTCTATGAAAAAAATTTATCATAAAGCTCTATGTAATCATCCTTCAAATAAGTAAAATGTATTGTCGCATTTTGATTTTTCAAATCAATTACCTTGCCGTATAAACCTGAAAATATCGTATTGTTATGGTCATCCCGGGCTGTGATTTCAAAATCATCAAATGTACTGATATCGTATTTATCAGCTAATTCAATATTTACTCTCTTATGAGTCATGCCCCTGACTCTTGCAATATAGCTTGAGTCAAGAATGCTCTTATCAACAATTTTGTTAAGTGTAAGCGTTATTTTTTCTGTAGGTACTCTCATCTCTTCCAGGGAATTATTTTCCAGGTACGCTTCCGCTCTCCCTTTTATTCCTCTTATCTCATGAATTCTTACAGGATGTTCAACGCCTTTGGTGCTTATTTCAAATATTCCTGACTGAAACAAAACAGCCTTCATTGATGATACCATATCATCTGATATAAGAATCTGACCACCGACGCTGTAGTTTTCTATCCTTGAACACAGGTTTACGGCCTTTCCGATAACATTGTATCTCATTAATTTCTCAGAGCCAATATTTCCGATAAACACCTCTCCCCTGTGAATTCCTATTCCCATTTCGACCATTGGATATTTCTTTGCTGAATTATATTTGTTCACCTTTTCCATGGCATTCTGCATGTGTATTGCAGCAATTATAGCATCCTCCTCCGGTGATTCTGAAGCAACCGGAGCTCCAAATACAGCAAGTATCGCATCTCCAATAAATTCAATGATTGAGCCCTTATATGCAAATATAATCTCCGTCATTTCTCCTAGGAAATTATTTATCATATCTGTTACTTCATCTGCCGACAATAGCTCAGAAATAGATGTGAAGCCTCGCATATCAAGCATCATAACAACAAGCTCTTTTTTGTTGCCTCCTATGGACGCTCCTGATGGGTCATCAAGAATCACATCCACCACCTCATCGGAAAAATATCTCCCGAATATTTGTCTTAGCAGCATATTTCTTGTCTCAAGCTGAGCATTGAGCTTTCGTATTTCCTTTGCTGTGACAAGCTCATTCGCCTGTTTATGCAAAATCTTCTCAAAATTTCTGCTCTGTTCATACTGCCATGCAGTCCTCTCAATTCGCAAAATTGCTGACCTTGAAAATGGCTTTGTAGCGACAATTGTTGCGCCTAGCTCATAGCATTTCTCATCTATTTCATGATTTCTCTCCTCCACCATAAATATAAGTGGAACTCCGGCATAAGCTGTATTTTGCTGAATTTTATTAAGGATGCTCGTATTGTCAATAACACAGGTTATATAGTCCATAAGTATCAATGAGGGTCTGTTTGCAGCCTCTCCCGGAAAGTCATTTCTGACCATAGCCTTGTCAAGTGCCGTCTCTGATAAAATGCAAAAAGCCCGCATACCTCCATTTGCATTAATAAGCTGCTGGGCTTCTATAAGTTCCTGTCTGTTTGAATGTATAATCCAGATATTTTTTTCCATATATTATAACCTTCTCTTAAAGGTGAATCCCGATGAAAATGCTCCCTTTCGCTTGCACAGATCACATAAGGTACCAGTTCTTATGGACGCTCCGCATCTGCTGCACACCAGCTGAATGCTGCTGCCCTTTGGTATTTCCAGCATCTCCTCGCGAAGAAAATACTCAATGCTGCTTCGTGGTATTCCCGTTGCACGTTCAATTACCATGATGGTACATGGTCCCTTTTCCTCCAGATAATTTCTCACCGTTCTAAAATAATCATAATTTTCTCTGCCACACTTAAGACATTTGTAAATTCCTCTGGATATATTTTCCAGTTCTCCGCCGCAGTATCTGCACTCTGCCGGCTGCGGATTAAGCAGTGAATCCATTGTGCGGATTTTGCGATGTCCCTCGACTATTTCTTTGTCAGCTCCATGATTTTCAATTCGGATATTTCTGCTGCTCTCAGACTTATACTGCGGCTCCTGAATGAGGCTCTGCACTCTGTCAAGCAGCTGCTGCATTGCTATCAGCTTATCATCATAATAGTAAATTGTCTGGACATTATTTAAATAAAAGCTGAACATATCTGTCAATTTGCCCTTGGAAATCTTGATTGGAACTATGGTCTTTCGATTGTTAATGGCACAATCGACCTCCTTCTCAACCCATATAGAATTCTGTGAATCATCAGAAATTATCAGAACAAATGCGGTGCATTCAGCTATTGCCTTTGGAATCTCTCTGGCATAGTTTGAGCCTGCCGGTATCATCTCCGGAGCCTTCCAATAATCTATATCAGCATCTTTCAGTTCTTGCACTACTTCACGCACAATGTCAGCATCTTTTGAACTGTAACTGATAAAAACAGATTTTGTCTCAGCCATATGCAGGTTCCTCCCGTCTGTATTTCTAGCAGATAACCTTGTTTCTGCCGCTCCTCTTTGCTTCATACAACTTATCATCAATCATTTTAACATTTTCATCAATGGAGCGGTCATAGCAATATTTGTTAACGCCAAACGACATTGTAATGTAAATTGTATCTCCATTGTATTCATATCCTGAGCCTTCAATTGTGCTTCTCACACACTCTGCAAACTCAGCTGCCTCTTCCTTAGTTCTCCCTCTCAGAATGAAAATAAATTCTTCGCCTCCCCATCTGACCACCTCATCATCCATCATAAGACTGTTATGAAAAATGTCGGACACATGCTTAAGAATCGCATCTCCCGTATTATGTCCATATGTGTCATTCACATTTTTAAAATGGTCTATATCTGTCATAATCATATATACTGAATCATTGCCCTGGTCCGGCAGTATTCGTCTTCTATAATACTCATAAAATGCATGTCTGTTCTTAAGACCTGTAAGCTGGTCAATCTGAGCTTCATTATACAGCAGGTAAGATTCCAATGTCTTTCCGCAAAATGCTGCAACCATAGTCAGCCTCTTAATATCGTGCTCGTCAAAGCTTCCACCATCACCATTTTCATCGTACTTATTAAGTGCCTGAAATGCACCTATAACATCACCATCTGTATTAGTCACAGGAATGCACAAAATCGATTTCGTAGTGTAACCAGATACCCTGTCAACCTGAGAATTGAATTTCTCATGACTGTATGGCTCGTTACATAGAACCGTCTCATTTCCTGATATGGAAATGCCAACAATTCCTGCACCTTCATCTATGGTAATCTTTTCATTTCCCAGTGCAGCAAGTGTCCAGTACTGCTTATTTCTTCTATCCCAAAACCAAAATGATGCTCTGTCTGCACCCACAATAGTGCTTCCAAGGTCTGTGAGAAGACTGACCGTCGTGGAAAACTCATTTGTCTCGAATATTTTGTTCATATAAGAAAATATTTCATCCAGCAATTCATCTGAACTTAATAATTTTTTGCGTATATTCATGCCGCACCTCCTTCGCGAGCCTAAAGGATTGAAAGTTCTTTCAGGTACTGTATTGACTTTAGCTGTGCCTCAACTGACGTCGTCTCAATTAAAACCGTACACTCTCTAAAATATGTGTCATAGTACTTCTTAAACTGCTGCCAGTCTATTTTCCCATCTCCTATGGCAAGATGCAAATCTCTCTTCAAATCATTGTCATTAATGTGCAGGTGTCTGATATATGGCTGCAGGCTGGTTATCCATCGCTCAATATCCGTGGTGGAAATACTTGCATGCGCATAGTCAAGACACACCCCATAATTAGACCTTAGACCTACAAGCTTAGATATATCACATAGAACATCCGGGCTATCATCAAACATATTTTCCAAATAAATATTGATTTCCGAATATTTATCAAGCAGCTGTATTACAAATTCTGCTGTCAGCCTCACAGCTCTGTCTCTGTACTCTCCAAGCATTAAAAATGGATTAACATTTGTATGGAATATTACTGCCCTCGCACCAATTCTTCTGGCAATATCCATGCTTCTAATCATGCGTTGTCTAGAAATCTCAGCTATCTTATGGTCATAGCTAAATACAATCACATCCATAAATGCTCCGTGCATTGTACAGCAGTCCGGTAGCACATACTCATTATATTTACTAATTATATCGTCACAAAGGCTCTCATCGTCCAATACCTGGGGCATAATAAAATCATTATATTCAAGACCCAGCTTGTATTTTGACGATAATTCGGCATATTCCTTAATTCGGTCAGCCTTCCCTACAATCAAAAAATTATTCCCCATATGCACCTCGTTTTCGCTGATTTAGAAATATTCTAAAATGACTTTATCTCGTCGCCTGATTCGTCAGTAGTCTTAATAATTTCCCTGACAATAAGATAATAGCTTATTGAATCATTAACCTTAACAAATACCTTATCTCCAACCTTGTGTCCCATAAGTGCCTGTCCGATTGGCGAATCAATGCTTATCATGTTTCTCATGGAATCACCTCTGAGAGTTGTAACGATTCTATAGGTCTCCTCCATTCCATCATCCTCAAATTCAACCTTAACTGAATTATTGAGGCCAATTTCATCTTCTCCGGACTCGTCATGTACCACTGTTGCAGTCTTAATCATTCTCTCCAAATATCTGATTCGGCTTTCATTCTTGTTCTTATCTCTTTTTGCAGCATAATACTCAAAATTCTCGCTCAAATCCCCCTGGGCTCTGGCTTCCTTAACTGCCTCCAAGGCTTCCTTTCTAACAACAAGTCTTCTGTGTTCTATCTCATCCTGCATTTTCTTTATGTCTGATTCTGTCAATCTATCATACATTATTTCTCAACCTCTACATTATTTTCATAATAATCTTTATCAAATACCACCTGATAAATATGTTTCATATATTCCATAATTGCCTGATCGTCAGGTTCTCCATTCATGTCCATATATATTATCTTGTAGCAGTCCTGTCCAACTCTTGACCTTACTCCCGATATCTTCAAAGCATTGTTAAGATAGTAATTAATTCTGCCCTGTCTTGCGTATAAATCGCTTGCATTCTCCGCATAATCAGGGTCTTCAACCTCCGCAATGAGATATTCGTATTCTCCGCCAAAGCACTCTCTCATAACGCTCAGAATTGTGTTTCCGTGGCCTTTTCTTCTGCAGTGTCCAAGCACTGCCAGATAATCTAAATAAATAACCTTATGTTCTCTGTCATTTAGTAAAAATGCATATCCAAGCATTTCTTCATTTTCATAAAATCCGTAGCACTCATACATCCCGCAGTCAATTAAATCCTTAATCTTATCATATGGCTTCACCTCACTTGGGTGAAAATCAAATTTCATACATTCATTGTATACATAATCAATAAGAATCTGTGGAAGTAGTTCTATTACCATGCCAGTACCTCATATCCATCTTCTGTTACCAGAACCATTATCTCCCACTGTGCGGATGGATAACCATCGTCAGTGTATACAGTCCAGTCATTTTCCTCGTCAACAAAAATATCTGCTTCGCCCATATTTATCATAGGTTCAATAGTAAATATCATTCCGGGAACCATGAGCATATCTGTTCCCTTTTTAGTTACATAGCTTACCCATGGCTCTTCATGGAATTCAAGTCCAATACCATGTCCGCCTATATCTCTTACAACTGTATATCCATTCTCTGTTGCATGGTCATTCACTGCCTGACCGACATCTCCAAGAAATCCCCAAGGCTTAACCTGTGCAAGACCTTTTTCCACACATTCCTTAGCAACGTCCACAAGCTTCTTCATCTCCTCATGAACCTCACCTATACAGAACATTCTTGATGCATCTGAAAAATAGCCCTTGTAAATTGTAGATACATCCACATTAATAATGTCTCCGTCCTCAACAATCTCATCCTCCGATGGAATTCCATGGCACACCTGGTCGTTAATTGATGTGCATACGCTCTTTGGAAATCCCTCATAATTAAGCGGTGCAGGGATTCCACCCATTTCTGTAGTCTTGCTGTACACAAGCTTATCTATCTCCTCAGTTGTCATTCCTGCATGTATATTCTCTGCAACGTAATCAAGTACTGCATTATTAATTCTGGCACTTGCCTTAATTGCCTCAATCTGCTCCGGTGTCTTGATAATCTTATGTGGTGGAACTATGTGTCCCTGATTCTTAAATGTCTGAATCTTCTCATCAAAATTCTCATGGCATGTCTTATATTTTCTTCCACTGCCACACCAGCATGGATCGTTTCTTCCTATTTTGTTCATTGCTTTTGCTCCAATCTCATTTAGTCAAAATATGATATAAATTCTATCTTTCGTCCCTCATCAGGGAAAAGTCTGTCATACAAATCCAAAAAATAATCATCTGTCATACTTGCTATATAATCCACAACTATCTGATTCTTCTCTGTGTTCTCATACGGTTCATTCTGGCTGTAATATCCCCGCTGTGTATTGAGATATTCAATATGATGTGTGTAAATGTATGACTCTGTATTCATAGAATTCAGGTCTTCTAATAATCTATAATACATCTTTTTAAACATCGGTTCAACCACTAATGAATAACGTTCCTCCACCACGTCGTTTTGGCAAATATATTTGTAATTCTCTGCTTTTGCCAGCTTAAGAGCATTGTAATACTGTTCGTCCAGCTGTATATAATCCCTGCCATAGCTATTTTCAATTATATTAACCGTAAGATTGTTTATAAGTTCTGCATTTTCAATTCCTATTGCAGTCTTGGAAAACATCTCTGAATTGTCGATTATTTTTGCAAGTCTGGCATCCTGTCTGTCCTTACCAAGGTATGCCACCATATCGCATATTCTCACCACGCAGCCTTCCAAAGTCGATGGTATAAGCCGCTTAATTGCTCCCTTATCCACATAGCATTCTTCAACCTTCTCATCAAATGCCTCAAAGCTGTCCAGCTTAATTGGTCTGTATTCCTTTAGCTCGAATTCTCCATTGTGGCATAGTATTCCGTCCAGAGTCTGAAGGCTTATGTTTCTCTTAAACATGCCATCCAGCACTCTTACACTGTGCACATTGTGATTGAAATATCTTCCAGTCTGCTCATAATACAAATTATTCAAATATCTCTCACCTGCATGCCCAAATGGCGTGTGTCCTATGTCATGTCCAAGTGCAATCGCTTCAATCAGGTCTGTATTGAGATTAAGTGCCCTGCCTATATTTCTTGAAATTCGCGATACGAGCTGAACATGCAATGCTCTTCTTGATATGTCGTCATTCCTATAAAAAGAAAATACCTGTGTCTTATCTGCGTATCTGTTGTAATATGGACAATGTAGTATTTTCTCAACATCACGAACATAGGCAGGTCTCCATAAATTAGCACGGTCCCTGCCCATATCTCTTCTTATTATCTGCTCATCCAAGCAGCTATATCTATTCTTAACTGACTTCTCTCTGTCACTTAATATCTTCTCCTGCGTATCACCGCTTAATGAATTGTATTTAGCCATATGTATCTCCACTCCTATGATAATGTCACACGACTATTTTATACTTATTCATGATGGTTTTCAATAACCTTTTTAATGTCGCCAAGGGACCTGAAATTAATACCAAATGTATCAATTCCGTAATCATGAAATGCGGAAACAAACATATCAATTACCAGTCTCGTGTGATGCTGTGGCATTGTTCCCATATTCTTCTTAAGTTCTCTAAGTATGCTCTCGTTCATTCCGTACCTGTATGA
This sequence comes from uncultured Lachnospiraceae bacterium, assembly GCA_964492545.1. GTDB lineage: Bacteria > Bacillota > Clostridia > Lachnospirales > Lachnospiraceae > RGIG1934. The sequence goes on along the minus strand of CAZBKO010000021.1, from coordinate 17,261 downwards.
TAATGCCCATGCTGTAATAAGAGCAAGCGGATATTTCTGGAAAAGTCCGGGGTCGCTTATTCTTACTGCCTTATCATATAATAGCCTATAATCCTCTCTGTCCAAATTAAGTATATTTCCAATCAGGACGCCTTGTCCTAATCTTTCCTGAAAAATGTCTCCGATCTGTTGCTGCATTACATCAAGATTCGTTGATTCGTTCCACATTCTCTCCATAATTAACACCTCACTTCGCGATAATTGCGGTAGGAAAATAGTACTATTTAGTTACATATATTATAACATATTTCGACCTTTTTTTCCATAATAATATTATTTTGCCACGCTTAATTATTCTATGATTCTATATACAAAAAAATGACCATCACAGATAAGTTTTATCTTATCTATGATAGTCATTTTAGTTTGAATTAATTAGTCTTCTTTAAATTCATAATCTTTTCCAGGGAGTATTGCATTTAATAAAATACCTGCAATGGCTGCAATGGCTAGACCTGATAATGTTATGTCAAATTTTCCAACTGAGAAACTGATTCCTGATGTTATAATGCTCTGATTCAAGTCATTTGTTATTGACTGGTACTGGATTCCTAATGATGTTACCAGAATTACTGCTGCGATAATTAAGTTTCTGCTCTTTGTGAAATCTACAGCATTTTCTACAACATTTCTAACACCGATTGCTGAAATCATACCGTAAAGTATTAATGAAACACCATCGATTATTGCTGCTGGAATTACCTGAATTACTGCTGCAAATTTAGGGCAGAATGAAAGGATTATTGCTACACATGCTGCTATTCTCATTACAAGTGGGTCATAGACCTTTGTAAGTGCAAGAACTCCTGTGTTTTCACCATAGGTTGTATTAGCAGGTCCACCAAATGCTGCTGATAAGCTTGTTGCAAGTCCGTCGCCAAGTAATGTTCTATGAAGTCCCGGATTTGAAATGTAGTTCTTTCCTGTTGTGGCTCCGATAGCTGAGATATCACCGATATGCTCCATCATTGTTGCAAGTGCGATTGGCACGATCATGATGATTGCACTTGTATCAAATTTCATGAAGCTTCCTTTGCTAAGTGGAATGCCAAACCATGCTGCATCTTTAATTACGTTGTAATCAATTGCTCCACGTCCGCATCTTTCAAGTATAATTGCTATAATATATGTTCCTACTACACCGAGCATGATTGGAATAATCTTAACCATTCCTTTTCCCCATATGTTACAGACAACTACTATTAATATTGCAATAATGGCAAGCAGCCAGTCTGTCTTACAGTTGTTGATAGCCGATGGTGCAAGTATAAGTCCAATAGCAATGATAATTGGTCCGGTTACAACTGGTGGAAAATATTTCATAACTCTTTTTACACCAAATGCTTTTATAAGTGCTGCTACTACAAGATATACAAGTCCTGCAACAAATACACCACCACATGCATATGCAAGTAATTTGGGATCTGCTTTACCGCCAGTTACAGGTGCAACTGCTGCATATCCTCCAAGGAATGCAAAAGATGAACCTAAAAATGCAGGTACTTTTCCCTTTGTTAATAAATGGAATAACAAAGTTCCAAGACCTGCCATGAGTAATGTTGTTGAAATGCTGAGTCCTGTAAGAAGTGGTACTAATACTGTTGCACCAAACATTGCAAATGTGTGCTGTAATCCAAGAAGTAATGTCTTAGGTATGCCAAGCTTCTTAACATCATAGATGGCTTCTGTGCCAACTGCCTGTTTCTCGTTGCTCATTAGAAAATCCTCCGTTTTAAATTTTTTCCATAACATTATAGCAAATCTTTTGTCGAATGTATAGCAATTTTGGCATAGATATGATAGTATTTGCCTAAGAATTTATTTTTTATAGAAAAGAGTGATTTTTTGAGAAAATCCGGAATATTATTGGGTGTTCTATTTGCATCCCTGGCCATAGGTGCATGCTCTAAACCACCCACAACACCAGTAGCTAACGAGCAGGTTACTTCTTCTACAGCCGCTGTTGATACAACTACCGAAGCAGTTACAATGTCAGCCGATGAGCATGAATTATCAGCTTCTATTATTTCGGCGGGTGCTAATGTGTTTAGTAATTTTGAAATTAATACTATCAATTATGATTTTCTTAAGTGGGTTCAGGAAAATATCAGCAGTCAGATTTTTGACAGGCTTAACACTGCATTAGCTGACGGCAGCTATACCTCTTCTTTTTGGTTTAACGAAACTGATTTATCCCTTCATGTTTTGTCCGACTGGTACAATGGTATAATAACCGACAGTGAAGCTCTATATACCAACAAAAGTGATACTGTTACTCTTGGGTTTGCCGGTGATATTTGCTTAAGTGAGGGCTGGTCTACACTTGATTTTTATGATAGTCATAACCAGGATTTAAGCGCCGGTCTGAGTAATGGCATTATCAATACAACAAATGCTTTTGATATTTTTATGCTTAACAACGAGTTTACCTACAGTAACCGGGGTGAAAAGCTTCCCGGTAAGTATTATACTTTCCGCGCAAAGCCGGAGCGTGTGGGTATTATCAGGGAGCTTGGCACCGATATTGTTTCTCTGTCCAACAATCATGTTTATGATTATGGCGAGGATGCATTCTATGATACGCTTTCCACACTGACCTCCAACAATATTCCTTATGTTGGTGCAGGAAAGAATATTGAAGAGGCGCGCAAGCCTCAATTCTTTATCATCAATGGCATTAAAATTGGCTATGTCGCCGCTAACCGCTCTGAGAAAATTATTTATACACCGGAGGCTACTGATACTACTCCCGGCGTCCTTAGAACATATGATTCTGCTATGTATGTGGAAGCTATAAAGGAAGCCAAAGCAAATTGTGATTATTTGGTTGCGTATGTTCATTGGGGCACAGAGGACAGCAACGTTGTTGCTGACTATCAGAAGGAGATGGGACGTGAATACATTGATGCAGGTGCAGATGCAGTTATTGGTGGACATCCTCACGTACTTCAGGGCATTGAGTATTATAATGGTCATCCAATTGCCTATAGCATGGGCGACTTCTGGTTCAACGATTTGCACGATGACACAGGCTTGCTAAATATCACCATTGATTCAAATGGTTTTAAAGAAATGTCATTTATTCCTTGTCTTAGAGCTGACGGCATTACTTCACTTGTAACTGACGACACTGAAAGGCGCAGAATACTTGATTATATGCAGGATATTTCCTTTGGAATTTCAATAAATGATAACGGAGTTATTAAGTAGTTGTAATTTCCTATCGATTTAAAAAAGCTGCCACACATCTGTGTGACAGCTTTTAATTATCTCGTATTATTCTGCTGCAGTTGTTGTTTCTGCTGCTGTAGTTGTCTCAGTTTTCGTAGTTGTTGTCTCTTCTTCCTTTTCAACAACCTTTGCCTGATTACATACCCATTCAACTACCTTATAGTATAAAACATTTGCTTTTACATCATCCTTATTGTAGTCTTTTTCAAATGCTGCAATATCATCATAATCATAAGTATCGATATAGTACTGAGCTTCCTTTTCGTACTCTTCATCTGTTACTTCGAGCTTCTCTGCCTTGGCAATTGCCTCAACAACCATCTGCTCCTTTGTGTTAATCTTTGCTTCATCTTCAAGAGACTTCTTGAAATCATCATAGCTTGAACTCTGTGATTCAAGATATGTCTTAAGGTCACTGCCTGTCTGCTGAGAAACATAGCTTTCATAATATGAAATGCCTGATTCAACAAGCTCATCAACCTTATCCTGTGAAATCTCTACAACACAATCAGCAACATAATCTGTCCATACTGCATTGTATTTAGCACTTAAAATCATCTGTTCCTTAACATATGCCTTAAGCTCATCTACTGTTGTAACATCATATTCTGTCTTAAGATTTTTCTTAACAAATGCATCTGTAAGTTCAGGATTAACTGAGTTAATCTTAACTGTGAAGACAACATCCTTACCGTTTAAGTCCTCTTTTCCGTAGTTCTCAGGGAACTTAAGATTCAAATCAACTGTTCCGCCAACCTTCTGACCGATAAGTCCTTCTGCAAATCCTGAAATATATGTGCTGTTAGCTATATCAAGTGTCTGTCCCTCTGCTGTTCCTCCAGTGAACTCTTCTCCATCAATCTTACCTGTATAGTCAATATTAACAATATCATCCTTCTTAACAGTACCCTCTGTTACAGGATATTTAGCTAAAATGCTATCAATTGACGAATCAATACCATCATCTGTAACTTCAACATCTGATGATGCTACCTCAAGCTTTGTGTAATCTGCAAGATCTGAAACCTTTCCATCTCCATCGACAACAGAATCCTTCTCATTCATTCCGTCTGTCAATTCGCTGGCTGCAGTCGTTGTTGTTTCACTTTCAGTCTTCTTGTCCTTCTTACATGCTGTAGCTGAAAATGCAAGCACAACACACATTCCTAATACCAATAGTTTTTTCTTCATCATAATACCTTTCTTATAAAAAATTCTTAATGTCCTGCTGCTCAGCGTTCCAAGCTCGAAGCAGCTTGTCTTATTGACTAAGACAAAAAATGCTTAATACACCATTTATACCACATTCTGAGACAATTGTAAAAGAATTTTACCAAAGTTCACAGTTTTTTCACAACTAATCCTGTGGCAGGTCCTCTTTTTCGATTACAGCCAGAATATTATTATCCACTTCCTTCAGTGCCACGATTCTTGTGGCCTGCTTTGATATAGCCTTTTCCAGGTAATTTCTGGCATCTCTGGCATTTGCAAAGCCCTCCGGTTTGCTCTCACAACGTTTTGCAAAATATGCTTTGGCTTCCTCATAAGCATCCCTCGACAAAAGATAATCCTGTTTTTTGCACATGCTGTTCAGTATTTCCATAAGTTCATCTGCATTGTAATCCTCAAACATAATAAACTTGTTAAATCTCGAGCGAAGTCCGGGATTTGAATCAAGGAACTCCTCCATAAGATCTGTATATCCGGCAACAATGACGATCAAATCGTCTCTATGATCTTCCATGGCTTTTAGCAGAGTATCCACAGCTTCCTGACCAAAATCTCCCTCACCCTTGTTAGAAGTCAGTGTATATGCTTCATCTATAAATAAGATTCCGCCAATGGCTTCCTCAACAACATCCTGCACCTTCATTGCCGTCTGTCCAATATATCCACTTACAAGTCCTGATCTGTCAACCTCCACCAAATGTCCTTTGGAAACGACACCAACTGCTGCATATATTTTTGAAAGCATTCTTGCAACAGTAGTCTTTCCTGTTCCCGGATTACCCATAAATACAAGATGCTTGTTGATGGATGTCTGCTTCATACCGCGCTCTTCACGCATTTTCTGCACCTTCATAAGATTTATCATCTCATTAAGATCTTCCTTAACTGCGCCAAGTCCTGTAAGACCATTAAGTTCAGCTAAAAGTGTATCAACATCAGCCACCTCTTCCTCTTTGGCGGTATCAATGGTTGTCTTCTTATCTACACGAAGAAGTCCAAAATCCTTCAAATATTTATCAAGCATTGTACAATATTTTGTAAGATTCTCCACCTCTCTGGAGCTGGAAATATCGTTGCATGCCACATAGCTCTGACCGAGAAGTCTATAGGTATCTGACAAAGTTCTAGCCTTTCTGTTCTTGTACGCATCTTCCTTTATTTTTCTGCCTGCATCTGCGAGAACAAAATACTTAAACACCAATGGTATCTGAGTATCATATTTCCCCTGATAAAGCATATTCTCATTCTTGAGTCTGTTAGCCTTCTCCTGATTCAAATCCTGTCCGAGGGTTTCAGATATAAACTTCTGCTCTGACATTAAAAATGTGCCATCAAGGCATGATAAATACACCACAAACTTAAGAAATTCAAACTTGAGATTCTCCTTGAGAGAAGTTCTCATGGGTTGCTTCACAACTCCTGCCTTCTCAATGGCATCGCACATCTCGTAGCACTCTTCTAATTTCTTCTTCAATTCTTCATTCATTATTCTCTTCCCAACCATTCCAATGCTTCCAATACAGCATCTATATTTCTCTCTCTAACTGTCAAATAATTGACTGGTTCACTTATGTATTCCAGATAATGGGCATCCGAATCAACCACCACATTACAATTCTCAAGATAAGGATTGCTTTGTCTAAGTGTGTGTAGTTTATCAATATTCTTAACCTCCACACATGAAAATCTGCTGTCAGCCGGAACAAATCCAAGATTGGCTATGACGCTGTTGGCATTCTTGTCTATATGTGCCGGAATCATAACTCCATTATATTTCTTAATAATATCAAATGCCTCATCAAAGGTAACTGTTGTGGCGTTAATAAGAAGATATTCTTCCTCCGACACTACATTCTCCTGCTCATCCATGACAAGCTGCTCGCCAAATATATCAGGTCTATTGTGAACCTTAACTAGTTTATCATAAATTTCCTTATCAAACAACATTGCGTCTTCAATATTATGGAACAAACATACAACATGTACCTCCTCTGCTGTTGTAAGCTCCATTCCCGGTATTGCCATAATATTATTTTCTCTTGCAAGCTGCATAAATGGTGTACAGTTTCTGCAGGTATTATGGTCAGTCAGGGCAATCACATCCAATCCCTTAAGAGCTGACATTCCCACGATATTGGCCGGTGTCATATCATTATCTGCGCAGGGTGACAGACAGGAATGGATATGAAAATCATAGGCAAGCTTAATCATTGCTTATGAGTAAATCTATGGCTTTAGCGCACTCAAATACCGGCATTTCACTTTGAAGCACTGTGATATTTTGTTCCTTAGCTTTTGAGGCTGCGGTTTCGTCAAGCGCAGCTCCCTCTGCAAGAACGACTACTGCCACCTCCGTCAGTGAAGCCACAGCAAGAGTATTGATATTGCCCATGACTGTAACCCATGCCGAGCCGGCAGGTGCTCTTCCCATTGCCACACTCAGCAAATCACAGCAAAATACTTTAGATATATCTCTTTCTATATTATTTCCTGTGTTGACCACCTGAAACAAATTCTTATCTATCAATTCATTCACTTTCATCCTGTAATGCCTCCCTATATAATTCACGTAAAATGTGTATGCAGTCTGATTCCTTTGCCATGCCTCTTACGATATCCTCTGCCAATGCCTTACATGTTGGAGCTCCACATGCTCCACAATCGAGCTTTGGAAACATATCACAGAGCTCATTGACTCTGTTCATCTTAGCAATACTATCCTTCATATTCTGACCAAGATTAAACACAGGCTCATACTCAACCTGCTCTGTCCAAAACACCTCATCCTCACAGAACTTTTCAATCTTAGATGGTCTGTTGCAGGCAACCGGCATATATTTTCTCAGCCTCTTTAGCTTCACCTTGGCAACATAAGGATTTTCAACGGTGAGCACGCCGCCAACACATCCACCGCTGCACGCATTAAGCTCGATAAATTTAAGGTTATCAAATTTCTGGTCCTCCAAATCATTGAGAACTCTGATTACATTTTCTATTCCGTCAGCTGCAAGATAATCATCGGTAATCAGGCCTCCCGACTCTCCGCCTGCGTATCCCCAGCTAATTCCTATTTTGCCTGAAATAGACATTTCCTCAACCTGTTTCTTCGCAATATTCATGTGCTTAAGCAATATTGGATAGACATCCTTAATGGCTATTACTGCGTCCACCTCGCTGTGGTCAACTCCCATAGGCTCGCGCATGCTCGTAACCTTGGCAGGACATGGCGAAATAAATATTATACCTATTTTTGATGGGTCAAGACCTGTTTCTCTCACTGCCTTCTCCCTTGCAAACTTAGCTGCAAGATGAATTGGTGCCATTACAGGAAGTAAATGGTCAATGAGATTTGGAAATCTAACTCTAATGAGTCTTACAACAGAAGGACATGCCGAGCTGATAATTGGATACTGCTCCTCATGACTCTCGAGATAATCTCTTGTTGTCTCACTCACAATTTCAGCTGCTCCGCTGACCTCGTAAACATCATCAAATCCCATTAGTTTGAGACCGGTGAGCACAATATTTACATCATCAAGATTGTTGAACTGGCCATACAGTGATGGTGCCGGCAAGGCAACTGTGTATTCATAATTGTTCATAACCTCTATTGGATCGTATATTGCCTGCTTCGCATGATGGGTACATATTCTGATGCACTCACCGCAGTCTATGCAGAACTCTTTGGTAATAACAGCCTTTCCATTTCTGACTCTAATGGCCTGTGTCGGGCATCTTTTAATACAATTAATACATCCCGCACACAAATCTTCATTGAGTCTTACCGAATTAAAAAACTTACCCAATTTTTATTCTCCTCTCCGGAGCATTACATATATTATGTATGCAATCCTACTATTACTGCATAAATATTTTCATAGTTACCGTTGTTCCAACGCCAAGCTTAGTATCTATATTCATCTCGTCTGAATATTTCTTCATATTCGGCAGTCCCATTCCGGCGCCAAATCCAAGATTTCTCACATTGTCCGGTGCTGTTGAATATCCTGCCTTCATAGCCTGCTCCACATCAGGTATTCCGGGTCCAACATCCTTTAGTACCATCTCCACGTAATCCGGTGTTATCTCCACATTGATTTCACCGCCATTTGCATGAATTACCATGTTAATCTCACCCTCATACATGGCAATAGCAACCTTTCTGACAACCTCCGGAGGCACGCCCATTTGCTTTAGCTGGCTCTTCACATCTGATGAGGCCTCGCCGGCTCTTGTAAAATCATCCCCCGGTACATTATATTTTAGCATTATTCCATCACTCAATATGATGCACCTCCATCAAGTCCACTGCTGTAAAGCATTCCACACGCAGAGAACATTCTGTGTCCTGTCTCCATAAGCACTATACCCCTCTCCTTAGCAAGACATATCATGTCCTCGTCGGGTTTCTTGCCTCGCACAAAAATGATACACACTATGTCCATCATTTCAGCGGTTCTTATAACCTGTGGATTACATAATCCGGTTAGGAGAACTGCCTGGTCCTTGGCAAATGCCAGTACATCGCTCATCATATCAGCTCCACAGGCACTGTGAACCTCCCTTCCAGCATACTCCTCTCCACAGATAATTCGACATTTTAGCACATCTCTAACATCAGAAATTGTCATATATCCTCATCCCTTCATAGTGTTTTTGTATAAATTACATAAAATTATACCATCTTTATTATATATTTTCCACATATCATTTTTAATATATCTACCATTTAATTATAGATTTTTGATAAATCATATGCTATACTTAGCATATCCTATGTAATTCAATAATAAAGTAGTTTTAGGTAAATTTTAGGAGGAAATAATAATGGTTGCGAAAAAGAACACAGTTCCATTTTCTGGAACTAAGGAGCAGGAGGATAAGCTTATTGAAGTTATCACTCAGCTCAAGAACGAAAAAGGCTGTTTAATGCCTATTTTGCAAAAAGCGCAAGAAATCTACGGATACTTGCCAATCGAAGTACAGACTATAATTTCTAACGAGACAGGTTTTTCTCTTGAGAAGATTTATGGTGTTGTAACTTTCTATTCACAGTTCTCACTTTATCCAAAGGGACAATACAGCATTTCAGTCTGTCTTGGTACAGCATGCTATGTTAAGGGTTCCGGCGATATCTATGAACGTATTCAGGAATGTCTCGGCATCGAAGGCGGACAGACAACACCTGATGGCAAATACTCTTTGACAGACTGCAGATGTATCGGAGCATGTGGACTTGCCCCTGTGCTAACCGTTAATGATGATGTTTACGGCAGACTTACAGTTGATGATGTTGAGGGTATTTTAGCTAAGTACCAGTAATATGATGCCCGAAATTTCACTCAATGTATTGGATGTTGCTGAGAATTCAGTTCGAGCCGGCGCATCACTTATTGAGATATTTCTAACAATTAATCAGAATTCAGATACCATTACAATAATAATCCGTGATAACGGATGTGGAATGACACCGGAGCAGCTACAGTCCGTGGAAGACCCATTTTTTACCACCAGAAAGACACGTGGTATTGGACTTGGCATACCATTTTTCAAAATGGCTGCTGAAGCTTCAGATGGAAGCTTTCATATTGACTCTATACAGGGCACTGGTACGACAGTCGAAGCTGTTTTTACCATCTCCCATATAGACAGAATGCCAATCGGTGACATGAACTGCACTATCCACTCGCTGATAACACTCAATCACACCATTGATTTTGTGTATACATATAGCTTTAATGGAAGTTCATTTACACTTGACACAAGGCAGTTTAGAGAAGTCCTTGGAGATATCAAGTTTAATGAGCCTGAAATATCCGACTACATAAGACAATATCTTGAAGAAAATACATTTGAGACAGATAAAGGAATCAAATTGTAGAATAACAGAACATATAGGAGGAACAACAATGAAATCTCTTGAAGAATTAAAAGCCATTCGTGAAAGAATGCAAGGTCAGGTAGGCTTCAGATCAGAAGCTGTTGACGAACACACTAGAGTTGTCGTTGGTATGGCAACATGCGGTATAGCAAGTGGCGCCAGACCAGTACTTACTACTCTGTCTGATGCTGTTCAGGAAAAGAATCTCACAAACGCTGCAGTAACCCAGACAGGCTGCATCGGTTTATGTCAGTATGAACCAATTGTGGAAGTTATGGAGCCGGGTAAGGAAAAGGTTACATATATTAAGATGACACCAGAGAAGGCTCTCGAAGTTGTGGAGCAGCACTTAATCGGTGGCACTGTAGTTACTAAGTATACAATCAGCAGTGAGATGAATAAATAATCGAGGAGGTATTGAACTTATGTATCGTTCACACGTATTAGTATGTGGTGGTACCGGATGTACTTCTTCAGGAAGTCAGGAAATTATCCGTGTATTACAGGAAGAAATAGATAAAAATGGTCTTAAGGAAGAAGTATGTGTCGTTAAGACAGGATGTCATGGATTGTGTGCCCTTGGCCCAATCATGATTGTATATCCGGAAGCAACATTTTACTCAATGGTAAAGGTTGAGGATGTACCTGAAATCGTATCAGAGCATTTATTAAAAGGTCGTATTGTTCAAAGACTTGTATATGATGAGACAGTAACATCAAGCGGAATCAAGTCACTTAGCGATACAGATTTCTATAAGAAGCAGCACAGAATAGCACTTAGAAACTGTGGTGTTATTAATCCGGAAAATATCGACGAGTACATTGGTACACGTGGATATGAAGCACTTGGCAAGGTTCTTACAACAATGACACCTGATGATGTTATACAGGTTATCACAGACTCCGGTCTTCGTGGACGTGGAGGCGGCGGTTTCCCAACAGGTCTTAAGTGGAAATTTGCTAAAGCAAGTGTTAATGAACAGAAATATGTCTGCTGTAATGCAGATGAGGGTGATCCTGGTGCATTCATGGACCGTTCAGTTCTTGAAGGTGATCCACATGCAGTTCTCGAAGCTATGGCAATCGCAGGCTATGCAATCGGAGCTAATCAGGGTTACATATATGTAAGAGCTGAATATCCTATCGCTGTTGAGCGTCTTAATATTGCAATTAAGCAGGCTCGTGATTACGGATTACTTGGCAACAATATTTTTGGAACAGACTTCTCATTTGATATTGATTTAAGACTTGGTGCAGGAGCTTTCGTATGTGGTGAAGAGACAGCACTTATGACATCAATAGAAGGTAACAGAGGTGAGCCTCGTCCTCGTCCTCCATTCCCAGCTGTTAAGGGATTATTCCAGAAGCCAACCATTCTTAACAATGTTGAGACATACGCTAATGTCTGTCAGATCATTTTAAATGGTGCTGAATGGTTCGCAAGCATAGGAACTGAGAAATCAAAAGGTACAAAGGTCTTCGCTCTCGGTGGCAAGATTAAGAATACAGGACTTGTTGAGATTCCTATGGGAACAACACTTCGTGAAGTTATTGAAGAAATCGGCGGTGGAATTCCTAACGGCAAGAAGTTCAAGGCGGCTCAGACAGGTGGTCCTTCAGGCGGATGTATTCCTCCAGAGCATTTAGACATTCCAATCGATTATGATAACCTTATAAGCATCGGTTCTATGATGGGTTCAGGTGGTCTTATCGTAATGGATGAGGACAACTGTATGGTTGATATCGCTAAATTCTTCCTTCAGTTTACTGTTGATGAATCATGTGGTAAATGTACACCATGTAGAGTTGGTACTAAGAGACTTCTCGAGATTCTTAATAAGATTACAAAAGGTCAGGGAACACTGGAAGATATAGATAAGCTTGAAGAATTATGCTACTTTATCAAGGAAAATTCTCTCTGTGGTCTTGGACAGACAGCTCCAAACCCAGTACTTTCTACTCTGAGATATTTCAGAGACGAGTATATTGCCCATGTTGTTGAGAAGAGATGTCCTGCCGGTGTATGTAAAGATCTTCTTACATACAGAATTGATCCTGAGAAATGTAAAGGCTGTACAATGTGTGCAAGACAATGTCCTGCCGGAGCAATTACAGGTTCAGTTAAGGAAGCTCATGTTATCGACACAGACAAGTGTCTCAAGTGCGGCGCTTGTATGGAAAAATGTAAATTTGGCGCAATATCAAGAAGATAGAAAGGAGAGGAACAGGAAATGGCAAATATAAATTTAAAAATTAATGGCATTGAAGTTAGTGCCCCAGCTGGTTCTACTATTCTTGAAGCTGCAAGATTAGCAGGTATTGATATTCCTACTCTCTGCTACTTAAAGGATATAAATGAAATCGGCGCATGTAGAATGTGTGTTGTTGAAGTTAAGGGTGCCAGAACTCTCGTAACTTCATGTGTATACCCGGTTAATGAAGGAATGGAAGTATTTACTAATACTCCTAAGGTTCTTTCATCAAGAAGAAAGAATCTTCAGTTACTTTTATCTAATCATAACAGATCTTGTTTATCATGTGTAAGAAGTGGTAAATGTGAATTCCAGAAATTATGTACAGACTTAAAGGTTGAAGATGAGAAATTATACGATGGTGAGAAGACAGAATCAGAAATTGATTACTCTGCTCCTCATATGTACCGCGATAACAGCAAATGTATTTTATGTAGAAGATGTACAGCTGTATGTGAAAAGGTACAGGGTGTTGGTGTTATCGGTGCCAACGAAAGAGGTTTCAAGACATTTATCGGAAGTGCTTTCGATATGGGTCTTGGCGAAACAAGCTGTGTATCATGCGGTCAGTGTATAGCAGTCTGTCCTACAGGCGCACTCAGCGAAAAGGATAACACAGATGATGTATTTGCTGCTCTTAATGATCCGGACAAATACGTTGTTGTTCAGACAGCTCCAGCTGTACGTGCAGCTCTCGGCGAAGAATTTGGTCTTCCAATGGGAACTAACGTTGAAGGTAAAATGGTGGCTGCTCTTAGAAGACTTGGCTTTGATAAGGTATTTGATACCAACTTCAGTGCTGACTTAACAATTATGGAGGAAGCTCATGAATTCTTAGACAGAGTTCAAAATGGTGGTAAGCTTCCACTTATTACATCTTGTTCTCCAGGATGGATTAAGTATTGTGAGCATTACTATCCTGATATGACAGATAATCTTTCAAGCTGTAAGTCTCCACAGCAGATGTTTGGTGCAATTTTAAAAACATACTATGCTGAGAAGATGGGCATTGATCCTAAGAAGATTGTTTCCGTAAGTGTTATGCCTTGTACAGCTAAGAAATTCGAAATTGGCAGAGAAGATCAGTCAGCTGCAGGCGTTCCTGATGTTGATATTTCCATCACAACAAGAGAGCTTGCAAGAATGATAGACAGAATTGGTCTTAACTTCAATGCTCTTCCAGATGAAAAATGTGATGATCCTCTTGGAAGAAGTACAGGTGCTGCAGTTATCTTTGGTGCTACCGGTGGTGTTATGGAAGCTGCCCTTAGAACAGCTGTTGAGACACTTACAGGCAAAGAGCTTGAGAACGTTGAATTCAGTGAGGTTCGTGGTACTGAAGGAATCAAGGAAGCTACTTACAATGTAGCCGGTATGGATGTAAATGTTGCTGTTGCTTCTGGTCTTAAGAATGCATCTATCTTGCTTGACAGAGTTAAGAGTGGTGAAAAACAGTATCATTTCATAGAGATTATGGGATGTCCTGGTGGATGTGTAAATGGTGGTGGACAGCCAAGAGTTCCTGCAAGTGTCAGAAACTTCACAGATGTCCGTGCTATTCGTGCAAAAGCATTATATGACAGTGATGCAGCTAATCCAATCAGAAAGTCTCATGAGAATCCTGATATTCAGACACTCTACAAAGAGTTCTTAGGTGAGCCGGGAAGTCATAAGGCACATGAGGTGTTACATACAACTTATGTTAAGAGAACTATCAACTAAACTACTTTATTAATTATATATCGAGTAGGAGGGAGTGATGAGCTCCCATCCTCTCACAGCACCGCATGTACCGTTCGGTACACGGTGCTTTCAATAGTTGACATGCAAAGACTGATAAACAGTTGCTAAATCATTAAGCCACTGTTTATCAGTCTTTCTTTTGTCATTACTATCTCACTATGGATACTCTATCCTGTGGGCTTTGCTTATACTATATATATTGATATTTTCTTCCTACTCTATGAACCTTAATCATGTTGGTCATACCTGATATACCAAGTGGTACTCCCGCTGTAATTACCGCAAGATCATCCGTCTTCAAATATCCGGCATCAACAATTACCTTTACTGCATTTTCAAAGAGCTCAAATGTCTCCTGCTCCTCAGCAATAAGTATAGGTGTTACACCCCATGATAAATTCAGCTGTCTGCATACAGCAGGATATGTGGAGCATCCTATAATATCACATTCAGGACGATATCTGGAAATCATTCTAGCTGTTCTGCCTGACTTAGTAACAGTGATTATTGCCTTGGCATTCAGATCATGTGCTGTAGTACATGTAGCATGGGAAATGGCATCAGTAACGTCCGGATTAGCCTTTCTCTCTATGTTCTGAAATCTCTTCTTAAAATCAATATCTTCTTCTGTTCTAACAGCAATTCTAACCATCGTCTTAAGTGATTCCACAGGATAACTTCCTGCAGCAGTTTCACCTGATAACATAATTGCTGATGTACCATCATAGATAGCATTTGCAACATCGGCGGTCTCAGCTCTTGTTGGTCTTGGATTCTTCATCATTGAATCAAGCATCTGTGTTGCAGTTATTACCTGTTTACCTGCATTGTACACCTTCTTGATAATCATTTTCTGAATAACAGGAACGTCTTCGTTTGGTATTTCAACACCCATATCTCCTCTGGCAACCATAATTCCGTCTGAGACCTGAATGATTTCATCAATATGTTCAACGCCCTGAAGATTCTCTATCTTGGCTATTATGTTAATTGAGTAGCAATTGTGCTCCTCAAGTATTCTTCTAATCTGAAGAACATCTCCAGCAGTCCTGACAAATGAGGCAGCTATGAAATCATATCCGTTCTCTATTGCAAATATAATATCTGACTCATCCTTTTCACTGATGTATGGCATTGATATATCAACATTAGGTACATTAACACCTTTATTATTAGAAACAAATCCACCATTAATTACTCTGCATTTGATATCTGTCTCATCAACAATCTCTTCTACAACCATTTCTATAAGGCCATCATCAATAAGTATTCTGTCTCCAAGCGTAATATCCTTAGGAAGCTCTGAATATGTTATGCTTACAATTTCATTTGTTCCATCTACGTCTCTTGTTGTAAGTGTAAATATCTGGTCCTTATCAACATGAACCTTATCCTTAGCAAAGCTTTTCACTCTAATCTCAGGACCTTTTGTATCAAGCATTGCTGCTATTGGTCTTCCTGCCTCTTCTCTTAACTGCTTAAGTGTCTCTAATCTATCCTTATGAATCTGATGGTCACCATGGGAGAAATTGAATCTCGCCACATCCATACCTTCCTTAACAAGTTCTCTAAATACATTAATATCGTCAGTAGCTGGTCCAAGTGTACATACTATTTTTGTTTTTCTCATAAATTCTCCTTTTTCGATTTAACTGTTATTATAAATAGGAAATATTTTTGCCTTTGTCTTTCATTATATCCAAAAAAAAATAAAAATCAATCGATATTTATTGACTTACATAATAATATAAGTTAATATTAATAATAGTTACTGTTTCTATTAATGAACAGTAATAAAATAAAGACGGGATTGCAACAATTTGTGCAGGAGCCTCACAAATCGTATTTATGATAGAGAAGAAACGCACTTGCGAATTTCACTTCACCCCGTCGCATAAATGCTCCGGAAAGGTGGAATACTATGAAAACATTAAAATACAGTCGTCAGCGCGAAGCCATTGTTGATTCTCTCAAGAATAGAACTGACCACCCTACTGCTGAGATGGTATATAATGATATTAAGAAAATCTATCCAAATATCAGTCTTGGAACGGTTTATCGAAACCTCGCACTTCTCAGCGAAAACGGCATAATTATTCGTATAAACTGCGGTGATGACGCTGAACGCTTCGATGGAAATACCCAACCACATTATCATTTTATATGTAGAGAATGTGGCAATGTGCTTGATCTTGAAATGGATAGTCTCGATTTCATCAACACTCTGGCTTCTACCTCTTTCAATGGTAAGATATTAGGAAATTTCACATATTTTTACGGATTTTGTGAAAATTGTGTTGACAAGGCAAATTAATAGTGTTATTATAAAACAGTAATCATTACTGATTTTAAAAAATAACAAATAAATTTTTTAGTCGCATAAGCGACAGAATGGAGGACTAATATGAATAAATATGTATGTAAGATTTGTGGTTATGTATACGAAGGTGACGCTGCTCCAGCAGAATGTCCAATCTGCCACGCAGGTGCTGATAAGTTTGAAAAGCAGGAAGGCGATATGGTATGGGCTGCTGAACATTCAGTAGGTGTTGCTTCAGACGTAAGCGAAGATATTAAGAAGGATCTTAGAGATAACTTTACAGGTGAATGTACAGAGGTTGGTATGTATCTTGCAATGGCAAGAGTTGCTCATAGAGAAGGATATCCAGAAGTTGGTATGTACTATGAGAAGGCTGCTTTTGAAGAAGCTGAGCATGCTGCTAAGTTCGCTGAATTACTTGGTGAAGTTATTACAGATTCAACTAAGAAGAACCTTGAATTACGTGTAGCTGCTGAAAATGGTGCTACAGCTGGTAAGACTGACCTTGCTAAGCGTGCTAAGGCTGCTAACCTTGATGCAATCCATGATACAGTTCATGAGATGG
>CAZBKO010000020.1:0-28347 GCA_964492545.1 uncultured Lachnospiraceae bacterium | reverse complement strand
CTGGCGATGATGATGCAAAGAGCAAGCTTGCAGAAGCTAATTTAAGGTTAGTAGTTAGTATTGCAAAAAAATATGTCGGCAGAGGAATGCTTTTCCTTGATTTAATTCAGGAGGGAAATCTTGGACTTATTAAAGCAGTTGATAAGTTTGATTATACTAAAGGGTATAAGTTTAGCACATACGCTACCTGGTGGATAAGACAGGCAATTACAAGAGCCATTGCTGATCAGGCAAGAACAATTAGAATCCCTGTTCATATGGTTGAAACAATCAATAAGCTAATTAAGGTACAGAGACAATTACTTCAGGAACTTGGAAGAGAACCAAATGCTGATGAGATTGCTGAAAAAATGAATCTTCCTGTAGAACGTGTAAGAGAAATAATAAAGATTTCTCAAGAACCAGTAAGTCTTGAAACACCAATTGGCGAGGAGGAAGACAGTCACCTTGGAGATTTTATACAGGATGATAATGTGCCGGTTCCTGCGGAGGCAGCAGCATATATGCTGCTCAAGGAACAGCTTATAGAGGTAATTAACACACTTACAGAGAGAGAACAAAAGGTACTTAAGCTTCGTTTTGGACTTATTGATGGAAGACCTAGAACACTTGAAGAGGTAGGCAGGGAATTTAATGTCACAAGAGAGAGAATAAGACAGATAGAGGCTAAGGCACTTAGAAAATTGAGACATCCAAGCAGAAGCAGAAAGCTAAGAGATTATCTCGAGGAATAAAGAATTAACACGAAATGAGAGACAATTATGCAGTTATCAAAGAGATTATTTGCTATATCACAAATGGTTACAGCGGGTAACAGACTTGTAGATGTAGGAACAGACCATGGATATATTCCAATATATCTGGTTCAGAATAAGCAGATTCCATCAGCAATTGCGATGGATATTAACAAGGGTCCAATCAAAAAGGCTGAGGAGCACATAAACGAATATGGATTATCGAACTTAATTGAGACAAGATTATCAGATGGCTTGGCTAAGTATTCAAAGGGTGAGGGCGACACGATACTGATTGCAGGTATGGGAGGTCCCCTTACAATTAGAATACTCACAGATGGCTTAGATAAGCTGGTGGGAATAAAAGAGCTAGTGCTATCACCACAGTCAGAAATACATCTTGTAAGACAGTTCCTTTTGCAAAGCGGCTACATAATAATTGATGAGCAGATGGTAATTGATGAGGGAAAATACTATACAATTATGAAAGCTGTTTTAGGTGTGGAAGAGCATGTATATGCCTCCCATGAGCTGGAATATGGATACATAATGATTAAGAAAAAGGATAAAATATTATTTGAGTTTATTCAAAAAGAAAAAAAGAAATACAATAATATAATAACAGAATTATTGAAAAATAAGTCTGAAGCCGGTGTAAGACGTATAGAAGAACTTAAGATTAAAATAGCAGATATGGATAAGGTTATAGAGGAGTATTGATGAGGCAAATTATATGTGCAGATTTTTTGCAGCCCCGTCGCAAAAATGCTCCGGAATGGAGAATATTATGGCAGAGACATATAAAGTTAAAATTGGTAATGAGGAAAGAACATACAATGAGGGTGACAGCCTCGCAACAATAGCAAAGGATTTTGCAGATAAATATGAGCATGACATTGTTCTTGCATTTAGAGATGGTAAGCTTTGTGAATTATTCAAGAAGATAACCTCTGATTGTGAAGTGTCATTTATTACAACTGCTCAGACCCCAGGTATTGAGGCATATAGAAGAAGTGCAACACTTCTTATGCTCAAAGCATTTTATGATATCGCAGGCTCAAAGAATGTAGAAAATGTTAGAATAGATTATTCAGTAAGTAAGGGATATTATTGTACAGTTGAAGGAAATGTAGAATTGAATGAAACACTCCTTGATGCTGTAGAGGCAAGAATGAAGGAGCTTGTTCTTGAGGATACACCTATTTTTAAAAGATCAGTGAATGTAGATAGCGCAAGGGAATTATTTAAACGTCATAAAATGTATGACAAAGAGAAGCTGTTCAAATTTAGGAGAGCATCGAGAGTCAACATATATAATCTAAAAGGCTTTGAAGATTATTTTTACGGATATATGGTTCCAAGCACAGGGCACATAAAGAACTTTAAACTGTATTTATATGATGAAGGCTTTGTGTTACAGCTTCCGGTTAAGGAAGCACCAGAGGTGGTACCGCCATTTGAACCACAACAGAAATTATTCAATGTTCTTAAGGAATCAAGCAGATGGTGTCAGATGTCAGAGATTAACACAGTTGGTGATTTGAATCAGGAGATATCCAAAGGAAATATTAATGATATTATACTTGTTCAGGAGGCTCTTCAGGAAAAGAAAATCGCCGAGATTGCAACTCAGATTGTGAATGCAGGGAATAAGAAATTCATTATGATTGCAGGACCATCTTCATCAGGAAAGACGTCATTTTCATACAGATTGTCAATACAGCTAAAAGCAAACGGACTGAGACCACATCCAATTGCAGTTGATGACTATTTTGTGGACCGCAAGCATACACCGAGAGATGAATTTGGAAACTACAATTTCGAAGTGCTTGAGGCACTTGATGTTGAACTGTTTAACAAGCATATGACACAGTTGGCAAATGGCGAGGAAGTAGAGCTTCCAACATACAATTTTAAGACAGGTGAAAGAGAGTATAAAGGGAACAAACTAAAACTTGGCAAGGATGATATATTAGTTATAGAGGGAATACATTGTCTTAATGATAAGTTGTCATATTCTTTGTCAAAGGAGAATAAGTTTAAGATATACATAAGTGCACTTACACAGTTAAATATTGATGAGCACAACAGAATACCAACAACAGATGGCAGATTACTCAGAAGAATGGTTAGAGATGCAAGAACAAGGGGAACGGGAGCAGCTGAAACTATTTCAAGATGGCAGTCAGTCAGAAATGGTGAGGAAAGCTATATATTCCCATTTCAGGAGGAAGCTGATGTGATGTTTAACTCAGCAATGATTTATGAACTATCAGCTCTAAAGACATATGCAGAACCATTATTATTTGGAATTGCAAAGGATGCGCCAGAATATATTGAGGCAAAAAGACTTCTAAAATTCCTTGATTATTTCCTTGGAATCAGCAGTGAAAACATTCCTCATAATTCTTTAGTAAGGGAATTTGTTGGCGGAAGTTGCTTTAATGTATAATTCAAGTGTTTACAAAATCTCATTTTAATGTTAGTCTATAGTGTAGATATCTGAGTAGGACAAATGATCGCGGCTGCATTACCGAGAGGGTGCAGGTGAGGAAAGTCCGGGCTTCACAGGGCAGGATGCCGGATAACGTCCGGTGGAGGCGACTCCAAGGCTAGTGCAACAGAAATATACCACCAGCGTAAGCTGGCCAGGGTGGAAAGGCAGTGTAAGAGACTACCGCCTGAATGGTAACATTCAGGGCATATGTAAACCCCATTCGAAGCAAGACCGAACAGAAAGCGTTTAGACGGCCCGTTTAGCTTTCGGGTTGGTTGCTTAAGCCTGTTGGTAACAGCAGGATTAGATAGATGATTATTCACGACATAACCCGGCTTATCGTTCTACTCAGAATCAAATTAATAGAAGCATAAGAGATTGATAAAGGCCTCAGGCTGATTGCGGAGGCTTACTTGAATAATAGAATGGAATGTGAGTGTATGGATAAGAAAAAACTAGTCAAATGGTTTTCCATTTTTATGGTTATTACACTATCATTAGTTACTCTGATTACATATATTGATAAAGAAGATGATTCAAGGCAGAGAGCACAGGCGGGAAGTTATGAAAATGAAAGACTGACAGCCAGTTTATCTAATAAGGAGCAGTCTTCTGACGACACTACAATAGAGGATACTGAGGAAGATACCACAGGGAAGATTAACAGTGAACAACAGACAACGACCAGCTCAGAAACAGAGACAACTGAACCGGGAACAATCAATGTCGAGAAAGAAACAGCATATGGGCATGATGGACATTCTCTAAGAACTAATGAGGGTGCACGTGTATATGATGATATCGATCCTAACAAGCCAATGGTTGCGTTGACATTTGATGATGGACCTAATAAGAGCAGTACAACCAGAATACTGGATGCACTTGAGAAATATAATGCCAGGGCAACATTTTTTGTTGTTGGTTACAAGGTGGCTGATAATGCTGATTTGATAAAAAGAGAATACAATCTTGGATGTGAAATTGGCAATCATACATATAGTCATGTTGAACTTACGACTATTGATAGTGATCAGGTCGCTGGAGAAATTAAGAATACAGAGAAGGCAATCAGAAAGATTACCGGTCAGAAGAGAGTTGTTATTAGACCACCATATGGTTCGGTTAATGATGAGATTCTTCAGGAAATAAAATATCCCATAATTCTATGGTCAATTGATACAGAGGATTGGGAGACAAGAAATGCTAAGCAGACTATTAAAAATGTAATGAATCAGGTTAAAGATGGTTCAGTGATACTTATGCATGATTCATATGATGAATCAGCTGATGCAGCTGAGGTTATTATCCAGAAGCTTGTTAAGCAGGGATATCAGCTTGTTACGGTCAGTGAGTTAGGCTATTATAAGTTTGGCGGGCTTGCCAGTGGAATAAAGTATGGTGGAATGTACGGAGATGATTAAAAAAGACGTTATGTTTTGATGATTCAAAACACAGCGTCTTTATTTTATTTGACGAGAAAATTACGTTCTAAAAAATACCACCATACAATTCTTCACAGTATTTGCAGCGATATACTTCATGTTCCTTGTCAGTGAGCATAAATACCTGTTCAAGCTCCTGCTCTATAGAAGTAATACATCTTGGATTCTTGCATTTGAGTACATTTCTTACAACTGATGGCAATGATAAGGCTTTTTTGTCAACAATAGTACCATTTTGTATAATACTTACAGTAATATTGTGGTCAATAAAGCCCAGGATATCAAGATCTACAATATCAAGAGGACCTTCAATTTTGATTATATCTTTTCTACCCATTTTATTGCTTTTTGCATTCTTAATGATAGCTACCTGGCAGTCTAATTTATCAAGTCCAAGGTATTTATATATTGACATTGCTTTACCGGCCTGAATATGGTCGAGAACAAAACCTTCATTTAATGCGCCTACATTTAACATACTTCCACCTCCAATAATGTTAGTATTAATGCCATTCTGACATACACGCCATATTGTGCCTGCTTAAAGTAAACAGCTCTTGGATCATCATCTATTTCTACAGATATTTCGTTTACACGAGGAAGAGGATGGAGAATGAGCATATCTTCCTTGGCATACTGCATTTTATCCTTTGTTAGTATATAGCTGTCCTTGAGACGAATGTATTCATCCTCGTTGAAGAAACGTTCTTTTTGAACACGTGTCATATATAGGATGTCAAGGTCGTGCATTGCATCTTCAAGCTTTTCAACTTCTGTATATTTAATATGCTTTGCATCAAGTACTTCCTCGCGAATGTAATCAGGAATACGCAACTCTTTTGGTGAAATGAGTACAAATGAAATACCTTCATATCTTGATAGAGCATTGATGAGCGAGTGTACAGTACGTCCAAACTTTAAGTCTCCACACAGTCCAATTGTCAAATTAGAAAGACGTCCTTTAAGAGAACGAATTGTAAGTAAATCAGTAAGTGTCTGAGTTGGATGCTGATGACCACCGTCGCCGGCATTGATGACTGGAATTAATGAATTGGATGAAGCTACTAATGGAGCACCTTCTTTGGGATGTCTCATAGCGCATATATCTGCGTAACATGAAATGATGCGGATGGTGTCGGAAACACTTTCACCTTTGGCTGCTGAACTTGAGTCGGCAGAAGAAAAACCAAGAACACTGCCTCCTAGATTTAACATGGCAGCTTCAAAACTGAGTCTTGTACGAGTGCTAGGTTCATAAAATAATGTGGCCAGCTTCTTACCGTGACAGGAATCTTTGTATTTATCAGGATTAGCTTCAATATCGTTGGCAAGATCAAGCAGCTTGTCTAGCTCATCGACAGAGAAATCCATCGGACTAAGTAAATGTCTCATTGTATCCTCCTTGTGTTGTATGTATTTTTACATTGAAACTATATTAATATAATTCAGAAAAAAATACAAGTAAAATAAAAAAAACTCTTTACAAATTGGTATACAAATAGTATTATAAATACATCTTAAATATCTAGGTACCAATCTTATTTTTCATGTTCTGTTTCAGAACATTTTCAAAACATTTATTTATGCATGGAAGGGGGTGAATTTACGCAGAAAAAGATATGTGTATATGGGAATTGCGCAAGAGATTATATTGTGTATATGTCATATATAATTCGTAATCTTGGATGCAGGGTGCTTGTGTGTGATTATGATTCATGTCATAGCCTGAAGAACTTTTATATGGATATGCAAGCTGATGATGAGATACATTCACTTAAGAATGTGGATTTTTGTACAGGTCTTTGTGAGGAAAAGCATAATAAATATGATGTTATATTTATATATTATGGACCGGGTCTCAGACTAATTGAGCAGTACAGTGATGAACTTCTGATTATCAATGATGCCGATTTGAGCGTGCTTGAAGATTGCTTCAAGACTATTAGCAAATGTGATGCATTTATAACATTTATAGTAAGAAATACATTTAAACATGGTATTTCGGCGAAATATCTCAAGAAGAGATTTGCCTTAACAAATAGAAATATAAAGGTTAGTGAAATTGTTTTTGATGAGATGGATTTTGAATATTCATACAAGATTCAATACGAAAGAATGAGAAGCATCAGGCACATATCCCAGGAAATGGAAAGAAGTCTTGTGGCAGATATATGCCATTATACAGGAAAAACGCCAATACAGGTGGCTAAAGCAGTGAAAAGTGCTAAGGAGGGAAAAACAATTTGAATATAGTATTTCTTGGTACAACCAGGGGAAAAACAGCTGTATCATCTAATCTGGTAGCAATAAGCTCAATGGCGGCTGTTAAGTATAATATGGATGTTGCGGTGATGCAGTCGAAATTTGATTTTAATCGAATAGAGAATGCATTTATGCCAATTAGTTCATATGTTTGTATGAAGGAGGATTTTGCCTACTATAAGAGGCAGGGTATAGACGAGGTAATTGATGGAATCAAGATGAACAGAGAGGGCAATCTTGTGGAGGATTCCATTGTGAAGGTTAAGAATACATCGCTGTATTATCTTCCATCAACAAGTGAAACCTCAGAGGAAATTTTTAATAAGGAATGTGAAAATATTGCAAAAATCATTTCTAAATATGTAGCAAATACAAGAAAGGCAGCTTTTATTGATTGCGGTGACGGGAGAAATACATTGAGTCGGGAGCTGATAGGTGAAGCTGATGTTGTGGTGATTAATATAGAACAGGATAATAGCCCGATTCCAAAGGAACTTTATGAAAATAAGTCATTCATGGAAAAGTGTTTATTTGTTATTGGAAGGTATGATTCTGATTCTAGATTTAATCTGAGAAATATCAAGAGAAAGTATCATATAGATGATAAATGTATTGCTGCAGTTCCGTACAATGTCGCCTTTAAAGATTCTGTCTGTGAGGGGAAGGTAATTGATTTCATGGATAGAAATATTATGTGTAATATCTATGAAGATAATTATGAGTTCATTAATGGAGTTGACTGTGCAGCGAAGATGATTCTTAGGAAGGCAGGATGCAATGTCTGATTTGAAAATCCATGAACTTGTTGAAAGGGTAAGTCAGGAATTTAATGGTATATTAAGGGCAAATTTGTATGAAATCGGATTGAGCGATGAGGAGCTTATTAAGCTTAGAAAGAGAAAGAGAGAGCTTAGAACTGCACTTAAAAATTGTGGAATAGGTGATGATAATGCTAAGTCATATATTAAGACCTGTATTAGAGATATTCTTACAAAGAAACTACATATAGATAGAAACAATATCGAGGCATATATTGAATTTAGCAGCTTTGATTCGTTATCTGTGCGGGAAAAATTCGACATAATTCTATATGTATATTCTAAAGAATATAAAAAGCATGCATTTATAGAACTAATAGATAAATATAATTTGCTTGAGCCTGTTGTAATCAGTGACGATTTTAGCTATAAGATTACAGAAGATGATATAGAGGAAATATATGAATCAGAGAACATTTATTTGAAGTTCTTAGATAAGCTGGAATTGCTTGTACAGAGAGTTTATGCGGAGTACAAGGGTCTCGGAGTTATCGATGAAATAAGGGATATGGTAATTGATGGCGTTTCGGGAGGTGTGTCCGGAAATGAAAAAATGTTTAACAGTATATGGGTGTTCGTGAGAGGTATAACGCTTCACCTTGATTTTCTAACCTTTGAAAATGAGAGTGAGCTTCAGAGAATTTGCATGAATATATACAGGTATGGATTTCCAGGACAGTTTTCCATGGCGAGAGGATATGTTGTAAATGAGATGAAGGATCATTCGAGAGTTGTAGTGGTAAGACCACCGTTTTCTGAAAGCTATGCATTTTTTGTGAGAAAATTCAACACCATTGATAACAAGGATATATCAAAGCTTGTGACAGAACCCGGGAGTGAAATTGCCATAAAAGTACTTAAGTATCTTGTAAAGGGATGTCAGGTTATTGGAATTACCGGTGCGCAGGGTTCAGGGAAAACAACAATGCTTATGTCACTTATCGGATTTATTCATCCGGCATATACATTGAGAATTCAGGAAATGGCTTTTGAACTTCATTTGCGTGACATTTACCCGGAACGCAACATATTGACATTTTGCGAAACAGATACCGTTAAAGGTCAGGATGCACTTGACTTACAGAAAAAGACAGATGGTGCAGTGAATATACTTGGGGAGGTGGCGTCGGCACCTGTAAGCTCATGGCTTGTTCAAATGTCCATGGTTGGAAGTCTGTTTACTATGTTTACACATCATGCCAAAACAACAAAGGCGCTTGTGAAGTATATGAGAAACTGTTTACTTTCAACAGGTGCGTTTACAAATGAAAGAATTGCGGAAGAACAGGTCGTAGATGCAATTAATTTTGATATACATATGGAAAAGGATATTGACGGTCATAGATACATAGAAAGAATCACGCAAATTGTACCATGTAAATCGTCCAATACTTCTGATTTGTATAAAAGTGTTGATATTGTCAGATATATTGATGGGGCATATTGTTTATGCAACAATATAAGTGAAGAAAGACGATGTGAGATTTTTAAGTATCTGACACTTCAGGATAAGGAGGAGTATAATGCTTTATTTGGTGTATAAATGTTTTTCGAGAAATATGCTGACGAGAGATTTTGTAAGGCGAATTGAAAACAGGATGACAATACTTTATCCAGGACCTAGAAATTATTTTGTGAAGAAAACTGCGTTAACTCTTGTGAGAGTAATGATTTTTTCACTTATTTCAGTTGTTGGGATGATGATGTTTGCAGACATGTCATTTTATTATGTGTGCATAACAATCGCAATGACATATGTGATTTGTACAAGCATTGTGTACAACAGATTAGATAAAATAGAAACAAAGCTGTTATCATCTTTAGAGCAGTTCATAACAGACGTAAGATATAGATATAGATTTGATAAAATGATTGAGGATGCACTTGAGGATGCAATAAATACTGCAGATTATGAGATGTCACTACACGGACAGCTTATACTTGACATACTCAGAGAGAATCAAAAAAAGTCTTACGATAATCCATACAGGGAATATTCACCCAATCACTTTTTCATGACTTTATATGTTATTTGTGAAACTGTAATGATTTATGGTGATAAATATGTGGATGGACGAAGTATGTTTCTAAAAAATATTGGATATTTAAAGGAAGATATTCATGGTGAAATTATTAGAAGAAATCAGATAAGAAATGAATTTATGGGACTTACAGGAATAACAGTTTTGCCGGTATTTGCCATAAAACCTATAGAAATGTGGGCTACATACAATATGCCGGAGTTATCAAATGAGTATAGTACAATTAAAGGAATAATTATAACCATTGCCCTGGTCTTATTTTCAATGATAACATTTATGATTATTAAGAGACTTAGATATGATAGTGAGATTGACAACCATAAAGGAACATGGGTGCAAACACTTCTAAATATACCATGGATAGAAAGCGTAATGATTAAGATTGTTTCCTTGAATTATTCAAAATATTTTAAGATAGACAGGAAATTGAAATCAATTGTCTATAAATACAATGTGAAGGAATTGCTTTTGGTTCGTATGGTTTACTCCACTTTTGCTGCAGTTCTTTCGATGATGATAATGCTCACCATAGGTGTCGGCATATTATCATTACCGGCAGGAATTATTGTTGGAATTCTTGTTTATATGGGAATATATGTAAGTATACTTTTTAGGCAGCAGATAATGCTGATAGGCAGAGAAGAAGAGGTAATAAGGTTTCAGACAATAATACTGGTTCTTATGCATATGGATAGGATTACTGTGGAAAAACTTTTGGAAAACATGGAATCATTTGCAGTTGTATTCAAGGATTCAATTGAAAAAATAGCAGATCATCTTGCATATAAGGGTAACAAAATATTTTACGAGGCTAAGGATGAAGCATCATTTATACCATACGAGAGGCTTATAGACGCATTCATTGCCAGCGACAGAATTGGGATATGCAGTGCCTTTGAAGATGTGGAAGCTGACAGAACCTATTATGTTGAAAAACATAA
Source organism: uncultured Lachnospiraceae bacterium (assembly GCA_964492545.1). Taxonomy (GTDB): domain Bacteria; phylum Bacillota; class Clostridia; order Lachnospirales; family Lachnospiraceae; genus RGIG1934. The sequence continues at coordinate 17,611 of CAZBKO010000020.1, read as the reverse complement.
ATTAGAGAATCAGGAAATTGTGAAGAATAAAGCGTTAATTGCAAAATTTATTGCATTTATACCTTTGTGTAGTGTAATTATTTTCAAGCTTGTACTTCCATTTATCATTTATGGAATGCAGCAGCTGGGAAGCTTTAGTATGACGATTTAGATAGTGAAAGAGAGGATAATATAGAAATATGGAAAATAGTTTAAAAGGATTAATATTGGCAGCAGGAACAATAATAACCTGCGTTGTTATTTCGTTGGGATTTTTTATATCCAGAGAAGCAAAAAATACTGCATCTGGCGGGGCAAAGCAAATAAACAAAATAAATACAGAATTTGCTGAGAGTGATAAGGCAATATATGATGGGGCTAATGTTTCCGGTAGTGAGGTTATTAGTGTTATCAGAAAAATGGAGGACGAAAAGATAGGTGTATATGTTGAAACTACATTAGGTGCAAGCTTTTATGGATATGACTTTGACCTTGCAAGTGGGCTGCTTGTTAATGTAAATAACAATACCTATACATATCAGGATGAACCGACATATGATGATTATATTAATCCATATGCATCTTTTAGAGGAGAGACTGTAAGAAATTCCAATGATGTAATAACCGGAATAATTTTTAGACAGCAGAGTTAATTATGGAAGATATATTAAAGCTTTTGTATATAGGTGCAGCAGCGGTGATATTTGCAGCGGCAGTCAGTGTAATGTTTATGTTCTTCAACAGCTTTAAATCAGACAACTCAAAGGGGTATTTAGACAGGAAGGAGCCGGTTATATACAGTGATAAATAGCTTATCAAAAATAGTTTCCATTTTAGTAGCTGTTATATTAATGTTTATTGCACCTGTAAATATAATGGTTGAGAGACACAAAGAATCTGTGCAGACCTATTTACTGTCAGAAACGATATATTTTGTTGATAATATGAGAAATACAGGAGTTTTAACAAAGGATATGTATGGCAAATATGCGGATACTGTGTATAGTGCATTTCCTGGAATCAACATAGACATGATGATTGTAAAGGATGAACTTACCAACACATTTCATAATGAACAGATATTTGATGAGATGAGTAAAACAGGTGAGTACAGCTTAGAAAGAAATGATTATGTTAGAGTGTGTATTCATGATGATAAAAATGAGGTTGCAGTATTTTATGGAGGTATGATTAAACAGTGAAACTGACAGATTTAGCAATACTATGTAGTATTATATTTTCCTGCATAATGATATATATGCAAGTTAGCAACAAAAAATCATTCAATGAGCTTACAAGAAGTGAAGAGTTTAACATGATTATGGATGAAGCAGTAGTTGATAGTCTTTCACGTGCATATACACAGAATGTATCAGGAAATTTATCTGTAGACAAAGAAAAACTGTCGAATAATGTCATTAAGCTTGCAAGTCTTGGAGTGTTTGGAAACGAAACAAATGAATCAATTGGAGTGTCGGAAGCGAGGATTAAGTTTATGATTTATATGGATGAGGCGGGATTTTACTGTTACAAAGATGGTAAATGGGGAGCGCTTACACCATATGATGGAAGTACGCACGGCAATATGGTTAAACAGATAACAGAATATATAGATGACTTAATATCAGACGCATTTACCTCATACATTCCCTACAATGATGGGGACGACTATGTTAACAGCATATACAAATACAGCTTCTTAACCTTTTATTCAACCGTATATGAAGAATATTGTTTTAGCGGAGCACAGATTAAATTGGCTTCTGAGTAAATGTTTTACTTGACAATTTATATATTATCACTGAAAATATGTATAGGAAAATGACATTTTGAAAGGAAGTAATATATAATGAAGATTACAACAGTTAAAGGTACTAATGATTATCTTCCAAGAGAAGTATTAATTAGAGATTATTTACAGTCAGTTATTTTAAGAACATATCAGTCATATGGTTTTGAGAGAATAATGACACCTATTATTGAAGATATAGAGAACCTTGATAAGAGTGAAGGTGGAGAGAATTTAAATTTAATTTTCAAGGTTCTAAAGAGAGGCGATAAGCTTGCCAAGGCTTTAGAATCGCAGAATGAGAAGGAGCTTTCAGATATTGGTTTAAGGTATGACCTTACTCTGCCGCTTACAAGATATTATGCTAATAACAGAGCTAAGCTGGCATCTCCATTTAAATGTATTCAGATGGATAAGGTATATAGAGCAGAGAGACCGCAGAAGGGACGTCTTCGTGAATTTGTTCAATGTGATATAGATATCATTGGTTCTAAGTCCTCAAATGCAGAAGTAGAACTCATTAATACAACAGCAAATGCACTTATGAATATTGGAATTAATAACTTTAGAATTAAGGTGAATGATAGAGCACTTTTAAGAGCAATCCTTACAAAAGCCGGATTCCTTGAAGAACAGCTTGACAGTGTATGTATATCCTTTGATAAGCTTGATAAGATTGGTGCAGATGGTGTTAAGGAAGAGCTTACAGGAAAGGAATTTTCAGAAGCTGCAATCAACAACCTTATGGAGGTTTTGAAAAAGGCACCATTTACTCTTGAAATGGCCAAAGAATATGTAGGAGAAACAGACAGTATTACAAGTCTTATGAACATTATGTCGGCAGTCGATTCGATATCAGATGGCAAATATAATGTAGTGTATGATATGACTCTTGTCAGAGGACAGGGATATTATACAGGAACTGTATTTGAAGTTGAGAGCCCTGATTTTAGAGGAGCAATTGCCGGCGGTGGAAGATACGATAATCTTATTGGAAAGTTTATCAACGAAGATGTTCCTGCAGTTGGATTTTCAATCGGATTTGAGAGAATATTCAATATTCTTATGGAAAGTAATTTCCAGATTCCAGACCAGAAGAAGAAAATTGCACTGATTTATGATGCAGATGATATTAAGGGAGCATTAAAACAGGCAGATGCATTTAGAGACGAGTATGACATTGCTTTATATGAGAGGGTTAAGAAGGTTGGAAAGCTTATAGATAAGTTAGAGGCAGCAGGATTTGACGGATTCTATATAACAGGACAATCAGAAGACATAAAGATGTTTGAAAAATAAACAATGGGGCTATCACTTTAAAGCTTGAAAAACTTTTAAGTGATAGCCCGTTTTATATCTATTTAATTGATAATGTCCATTATAAGTTAATGATGTGGACTAGTCCACCTTAATTTTATTAAGCTGTTCGGACATTACAATCATTAGTATTGAAAATACTAACAGATAAAATGGATATATTCCTATGGTTGTCACAGATGCAAGCCATCCAAATATAGGAGGAGCAAATGTAGAACCGATATAAGCACTGGCCATCTGAATTCCAATAATTGCTTGAGAATTCTCTGCACCGAAGTTAAATGGAGTGGCATGAATTATGGAAGGATATATTGGAGCACATCCCAGTCCTGTTATAATTAATCCAGCCAAAGCAATTACGTTCGTGGAAAAAGGAAGAAGAATCATAATGCATCCCGCAGCTACATTAACAATGCCAAGTCTAATCATATTCTTATCTCCAATTCTGTCGGTGATAAATCCACATAAAAATCGTCCAACAGTAATTCCTATATAGAAGAAAGAAGCAAATTTTGATGCAACTATAACATCCACATGTCTGAATTGAACCAGAAAGCTGCTTGCCCACAGTCCGGCAGTGGATTCTAGAGAACAGTAAGCAAAGAAGGTAATAAGTATAAATGGAACACCTGATATCTTCAGCAGTTCAGAAATTGTGCGATGCTTTGGTATAATCTCCTCTGTATCGGAAGAAACCATTGACTTTTGCTGCTTCCAAATTGGAAGAGTTAGAAGTAGAATGGCAGTAAGTCCAATTTGGAGAATTCCAACTAATCTATATCCATAGCTCCATCCATGTCCATGTCCAAGACTAAAACTCATAATATATGGACTAATGGTAGTACCAACACCCCAGAAGCAATGAAGCCAGCTCATATGTCTTGACGCGAAATGAAGAGCTACATAGTTATTAAGCGCTGCGTCAACGGCACCGGCACCTAGCCCATAAGGGATAGCCCATAGACACAAAAGTATAAAAGAACCGGACATTGAAAATCCGAATAACGCAACTGCAGTCATAAGAACACTAATTGCAGTAACTAATCCGGCCCCGAATTTTCTAGTAAGTCTGTCGGATTGCAAGCTGGACAGAATAGTTCCTCCTGCAATAATCATAGTGATGATTCCTGCAAATGATGTGGGAACACCAAGGTCAGTGTGCATAACCGGCCAGCCGGAGCCTATAAGTGAATCCGGTAATCCAAGACTGATAAATGCTAAATAAATGATTGCTAATAATAGTGAGTACATACTATATCCTTTCATTGTTTATGATATTTGATGATTTACTTTACAAATGTAAATGTAACACTGTATAATTATATTCTACCAGAAAGGGAAAAAATAGGCTAATATTATTTAATAACTATAATAATATTCCACGAAAGGAGATATTTATGATTGTTACGGAAACACTGCCTGACGATTCGGAGATTGTGAATTATGATACACCGGGGATACCTTATTATGTAAAAAGAAGCAAGTTATCTGCTTATCCCAATATGCGTGCACAATGCCACTGGCATGATGACATTGAATGTATCTATATATATGAAGGACGTATGAATTACTATGTTGATGGAAAAAAGATACTGTTAAATAAAGGTGATGCAATTATAATTAATTCGAAAGAAATGCATTTTGGATACTCTTATCAGAAGGAAGAGTGTGATTTTCTATGTATTTTAATACATCCATCACTTATGGCAGCCAACAAGTTACTTGTCCATAGATTTGTGCAGCCGGTGATAAACAGCAATAAATGGGAAAATATCTGTGTTAATGAACGTGAGGATGCCAAAATAATATCTATTTTGAAAGATATATATACCTGCAAGGAAGCAGGAATTATTGGATATGAAATGAAGATTGTAGGTTTCAGCTATCAGCTATGGGCGGAATTGATGGAAAGAGTAAGAGAGCAGAGAAGTTCTAAACACGGGCTGAAAGACAATGATATGAATATTCTCAGAAAAATGGTTGCTTATATAAGAGAACATTATGCAGAAAAAATAGTACTCGCGGATATAGCCGGGGCTGGAAATGTGTGCAAAAGCAAATGCTGCAGTTTATTTAAGGAAGAGATGGGTCAAACGGCCATAGAATTTGTAAATTATTATAGATTAAGAATGAGCGCTGACATTATAGTTTCTTCGGATTACTCAATTACACAGATTGCATATGATTGTGGATTTGACAATTTAAGTTATTATTGTAAGAACTTCAAAAAATATTTTGGAATAAGTCCCAAACAGTATAAGATACTTAAACGAGATATATAGTTAAGGGCTGTTACATTTATTGCAACAGCCCCTCACTTATATATATTAAGATTATTAGGTATTGGCAGTATCTTCAACTGGAGGCTCAATTTTAATTAAACGAACCTTATCAATACGCTTTTTGTCCAGTGATAATACCTTAAGTTCAACCTCTTCGAGAGTTACAATATCACCAACAACAGGAAGACGGTCTAAATGCTCTATTATTATTCCACCAAGGGAATCATAATCTTCAGAGTTGAGGTGGAGTGAAAGCTTATCATTAATATCATCAAGATTAACCTGACCCTCTATAATATATTCCTTATCATTCTTCTTAACAATAAGATTTTCTTCGTCCGAATCATATTCATCACGTATATCACCAACAATTTCTTCTAATAAATCCTCGAGTGTAACAAGACCTGCTGTAACACCATATTCGTCGAGAACAATTACGATATTAACTGAAGTCTTCTTCATCTCTAGCATAAGATCTGATAATTTCTTAGATTCATATGTGTAAAAAGCATCTCTAAGGAAACTCTTGATACAAAATACTTCGTTATGACTATATAGAAGAAGATCCTTCATATTAATAATTCCTATAACATTGTCAGTTGAATTCTCATAAATTGGTATTCGTGTAAATTTATCACGTCTGAATATATCAAGTATCTCATCGTAAGTACTATTAATATCAGCCATTGTCATATCAATTCTTGGAATCATTATGTCTTTAACTTCAGTGTCACCGAAATCAAATACATTATTAATCATTTTCTTTTCTTCAGTCTCAATTACACCTTCCTGATGACTTACATCTACAAGTGTTCTAAGCTCACCCTCGGTAATTGATGCTGCATGCTTTGAGGTGCTAAAGCCTAACAGCTTCATAACCAGCAATGCCAGCTTGTTCACAATGAAAATAACGGGTGTTAAAATCCACATAAGTGCATATATTATTCTTGAATATAGCAAAGCCATAGACTCAGCATGTACAGTAGCCATTGTCTTAGGTGTTATTTCACCAAATATGAGCACTAAAAGTGTAAGAATACCGGTAGCAAAGCTTACAGCATAGTTGCCAAAAAGATTCTGTGCAAGTATTGTTGCCAGGGAAGAAGAAGCAATATTAACAATATTATTTCCTATAAGTATGGCACTAAGCATTTTGCCAGAGTTGCTAATAATCTTATCCACGATTATTGCACTCTTATTGCCCTCGTCAATAAGGGCCTTGATACGGTAACGGTTAACGGTTGTTAGTGAGGTTTCGGCTGATGAGAAAAACGCCGATAGCAGCAACATAGTTACAAGAATTATTAACTGCCATATTTCACCTGAATCCAAAAAATCAGCTCCTTTATATGTTTATGAGTATACATTTTACACATATTTGTAATAAAAGTAAATACTTTTACATATAATTTCCAATAACGGATATATTGTGTGGTGATTGAGAATGAAAACAGTAGCAGCAAAATCAAGAACATTAATAAAGACCATAATAGCATCATATATTGTAACCGCAGTATTATTATTAGTACTAACATTGCTGGTCTACAAATGGTCTATGAATACATCAGTACTGAATGTGTGTATAATAATTACATATTTTTTATCAAATCTTGTGGGTGGCATTATAATAGGAAAAGTAACAAATGAAAAGAAATATATTTGGGGTGGCATAAGTGGATGCATATATTTTATTGTATTAATGCTAATATCGGCTATCAGCCTGAAAGGGCACTTTTCATCTTCGGGTTCTGAAATAATAACTGCGTTTGCCAGCAGCAGTCTTGGTGGCATGCTCGGTGGAATGATAAGTTAAAAAAATGCTTTTAAATATTGGAGATGTATGCTATAATACCGAAAGAACATTAAAGCATTAAGGAGGGTTTCATAATGAAACACGTAAAAACATTAACAAATAAAACTTTAAAAGAGACAATGAAAAAAGGTGGATGCGGCGAATGTCAGACATCTTGCCAGTCAGCTTGTAAGACATCTTGTACAGTAGGAAACCAGAGCTGTGAGAACAAATAATCAGTGTTCTTTAATGAATATTTAATGAACATACATAACAGAGCCGGTAATAATTTGCTGACTCTGTTATCGTGCGTTATAAGAACAAGGAATTTTTTTAAGAAAGGCATGGTATCAAAGTGATTCACTGTTATAAGAGCAATGGATACAATATAGTAATGGACGTTAACAGCGGTTCAGTACATGTTGTAGATGATGTGACGTATGATGTGATTTCTATGTATGAGAATAATACAGAAGAAGAGATTATCAAGTCACTTGAAAGTACGTATGATATTGCGGACATTAAGGAAGCATTATCAGAAGTGAATGAACTTAAGGATGACGAACAGTTATTTACAGAGGACATTTATAAGCAGTATATTACAGATTTTAAAAAGAGAAAGACAGTAGTTAAGGCACTATGTCTTCATATAGCCCATGATTGTAACCTGGCATGCAGATATTGTTTTGCTGAAGAAGGGGAATATCATGGTAGAAGAGCTCTAATGAGCCTTGAAGTTGGTAAGAAAGCACTGGATTTTCTTATAGCTAATTCCGGTAACAGAAGAAATCTCGAAGTTGATTTCTTTGGCGGTGAGCCACTTATGAATTTTGATGTTGTCAAGGAGCTTGTTAAGTATGGCAGATCAAAGGAAAAGGAATTTAATAAGAACTTTAGATTTACACTTACAACAAATGGTGTATTGTTAGATGATGACATTATGGAGTTTGCCAATAAGGAAATGTCGAATGTAGTGTTAAGTCTTGATGGACGAAAAGAAGTAAATGATAAGATGAGACCATTTAGAAATGGTAAGGGAAGTTATGATCTTATCGTGCCTAAGTTCCAAAAGCTTGCAGAGAGCAGACATCAGACAAACTACTATGTAAGAGGAACATTTACAAGAGACAACCTTGATTTCTCACAGGATGTTATACATTTTGCAGATCTTGGTTTCAAACAGATGTCAATTGAACCCGTTGTTGGAAGCGATGATGAACCATATGCAATTAGGGAGGAAGACCTTCCAAAGATTATGGAAGAATATGACAAGCTAGCTGTAGAGTACATAAAGAGAGCCAAAGAAGGCAATGGATTTAACTTTTTCCATTTTATGATTGATTTACAGCAGGGACCATGTGTAGCTAAGAGATTATCTGGATGTGGTTCAGGAACTGAATATCTGGCAGTAACTCCTTGGGGAGATTTGTATCCATGTCACCAGTTTGTAGGACAGGATGAATTCCTGCTTGGAAATGTATTTGATGGTATTGTTAAGCCGGATATATGTGATGAATTTAAGCTATGTAACGTATATGCTAAGGAAAAATGCATTAACTGCTTTGCAAGATTTTATTGCAGTGGTGGATGCGCAGCCAATTCTTACAAATTCCATGGTTCTATCACAGATGCATACGATATAGGATGCGAGATGGAGCGTAAGAGAGTGGAATGTGCAATAATGATCAAAGCAGCATTGGCGGAGTAGCTAAATTATAAAAAGGAGAGGAAATCTAAGATTATGATGAAGTTTAGTAAGAAAAAAAGTATTGTTACTTTTATCATCACTTTAATTTTAATAGCAGCAAGCTGCTATGTGGCAGGTTTTGGTATAAGTAAGCATAAGTCAGGCGCAGCTGAGAACATTGTTCTTGGTCTTGACTTAAAAGGTGGCGTAAGTATTACTTACGAGGTAGTTGATGATGACTTTACATCAACAGAATTCAATGATACAAAGTACAAGCTGCAGTTGAGAGTTAGTGATTACAGCACAGAGGCAGAAGTATACAAGGAAGGCGATGACAAAATCACAGTTGATATCCCAGGTGCAGATAATGCAGAAGATATCCTTGAAGAGATTGGTAAGCCGGGTTCATTATACTTTGCTACTTTAGTTTCAGATGATGATCCACTTCAGAAGGATGAAAAGTCTACAAAGGCTATGTATCAGGGTTCAGAACAGGAATTCAAAATCTGGGTTACAGGTGAGCAGGTAACAGATGCCGAAGCCAGAATTCAGAATAATGATAATGGACAATCAGAAAATGTTGTTTCACTTGCATTTGATAAAACAGGAACAGCTAATTTTAAGGATGCAACAACAGAGTATCTTAACAAAACAATTTATATTATTTATGATAATGAAGTAATCAGTGATCCTACAGTTGAGAGTGTTATCTCAGATGGTATGGGAATTATAAATGGTCAGGATTCATATCAGGAAGCTGAAAATCTTGCTTCAAATATCAGAATTGGTTCTTTATCACTTGAACTTAAGGAAGTAAGTTCAAAGGTTGTTGGAGCTAAACTTGGTACAGATGCCATTAAAACAAGTCTTACAGCAGGACTTATCGGTCTTGTTCTTGTTATGTTATTTATGATATTTGCATACAGAGTTCCAGGCTTTGCATCAAGTATTGCACTTATAATGTATGTAGCAATTGAATTACTAATATTAAATGCATTTGATATGACACTTACACTTCCTGGTATAGCAGGTATTATTCTTTCAATTGGTATGGCAGTTGATGCTAACGTTATTATATTTGCCAGAATCAGAGAAGAACTTGGCGCTGGTAGAACTACAGAGGTTGCAATCACAACAGGATTTAAGAAGGCAACATCAGCAATCGTTGATGGTAACATCACAACATTTATTGCTGCATTAGTTCTTATGTGGAAAGGTACAGGTACTGTACAGGGATTTGCACAGACTCTTGCTGTTGGTATTATTGTATCAATGTTCACAGCAATGGTTGTTTCAAGAATTATTGTTACAGCTTTATTCAAGATGGGATGTACAGCACCTAAATTATATGGTGTTCAGAAGGAAAGAAGAACAATTAACTTCCTTGGAAAGAAAGCACTCTTCTTTATAATATCAATTGTACTTATAGTTGGTGGTCTTGGAACAATGGTATTTAATCAGACAAAAGGTGATGGACTTCTTAACTATAGTATAGAATTCAAGGGTGGTATTTCTACAACTGTTGATTTTGATAAAGAATATAGTATTGATGATTTCAATGACAAAATTAAGCCGGAATTAGCAGAAGCTATTGGAAGTAATGATATTCAGGGTCAGAAGGTTACAGGTGGAAATGAATTTGTAATCAAGACTCCATTTATCTCAGATACAGATAAGAGAGCAGCAATGAGAGATACACTTATCGGATTTGGCGCTGATGAGGATAGCTTTGAAGAATCAAATATCAGTGCAAGCGTTGGTAAAGAGATGAAGCAGGATGCAATTATAGCAATTATACTTGCTACAATATGTATGCTTATATACATCTGGTTCAGATTTAAGAATCTTAAGTTCGCTGCCAGTGCAGTACTTGCCCTTGTTCATGATGTTTTAGTAGTACTTGGATTCTATGCAATATCAAGAACAACAGTTGGTACAACATTCATCGCATGTATGCTTACAATTGTTGGTTACTCAATCAATGCAACAATCGTTATTTTCGATAGAATTAGAGAAAATATAGCTGATAAGAAAAATACAGATCTTAAGGATATTGTTAATATGAGTATTACACAGACATTAACAAGAAGTATTTATACATCCGTTACAACATTTATTATGGTAGCAGTTCTGTATATTTTAGGTGTTACAGCAATCAGAGAATTTGCACTTCCAATTATGGTTGGTATTGTATGTGGTGGTTATTCATCAGTATGTATCACAGGTGCTCTTTGGTATGTAATGTCAAAGAAAAGTGGATTAAAGAAGTAAGTAAAAATATGAGAAAGGCCTCGTAAGTATATTTATGAGGCCTTATTTTAACAAAAAGCGGAGGTTACAATTATGAGAAAAGTTTTTAAGAAAACAATGTTATGTTTTGCTCTTGCAGGAGCAATGTTTGTCACAGCTTGTGGAAGCAGCAGTGATAAGAAGGAAACAACAAAAGCAGCAGGTAGTGAGACTACAACAACTGGTAATGCCACAGAAGATGATTCACTTAAAAAGGTTCAGGATTCCGGTAAATTTATTCTTGGACTTGATGCTACATTTAAGCCAATGGGTTACACAGATGAAAATGATGAAATTGTTGGATTTGATATTGATGTTGCAGAAGAAGTATGTAAGAGAATGGGAGTTGAGCTTGTAAAGGAGCCGATTAACTGGGATACTAAGGAACAGGATCTTAACGTTGGAAAGATTGATTGTATTTGGAATGGTATGTCAATTAACGCATCAAGACAGGAAATAATGTGTCTTTCAGATCCATATATGGAAAATGAAATGGTATTTGTAGTTGCCGGAACAAGCGATATTAAGACAATGGCTGATTTAGATGGAAAGAATGTTGCTGTACAGAATGGCTCTTCTGCCCAGGAAATTCTTGAAGCTTCAGAAGTTGGTAAGACATGTACTCAGACAGCTATAGCAACAAATGTAGAAGCATTACAGCAGTTAGAGCTTGGCTTGGTTGACTGTGTATTTCTTGACAGTGTAGTAGCTAATTATGAAATCAACAACAGCAAAAAAGATTATAAGATTCTTGATGAAGGACTTGAAAAAGAAGAATATGCTATTGGATTTAGAAAAGAAGATCAGGCACTTCGTGATGAAGTACAGAAAATACTTAGTGAAATGAAAGCTGATGGAAAGTTAGGCGAAATTTCAACAACATGGTTTGGTAGTGACATAACTACAGTGAAGTAAAGTGTTATCAAACAGAAGTAATAATGGAGAATAAGAAAAGTGAGTCAAAAAGAAATATTAGATGTTACAAAAATACTATTTGAATATCTTGTGCCAACACTAAAGCTGTTTGCGGCAACAGTAGTATTTTCAATACCACTGGGACTTATAGTAGCAATGCTTAAGAGGTGCAAATTCAAACCCATATCATGGATTACCAGTCTATATATACTTGTTATGAGAGGAACACCTCTTATGCTGCAGATTATAGCAATATATTATGCTATTCCTTATTTGAAGCTCAATCCTAATTTACCTGGATGGCTTAAGGGAATAGTTGATGTGGTGGATATAAAGAGTGCAAATTACATGTTTATAGCTGTTACAGTGGCATTTTCATTAAATTATGCCGCATATTTTGCAGAGATATTCAGAGGTGGAATTGAATCGATACCTAAGGGACAGTACGAAGCAGCAGCATGTCTTGGTATGACTAAAGTACAGACTTTCTTTAGAATTATACTTCCACAGGTAATCAAAAGAATTTTACCTGCCAGTTCAAATGAAATTATTATCCTTGTAAAGGACACGTCTTTAGCAAATATCATTGCTTATGCAGAGATAATAATGAAGGCTAAGCAGCAGATGCAGCTATATAGCTCATTAACACCATTATTTATTGCAGGTGTATTTTATCTCGTACTTACTGTAATACTTACAGCAGGATTTGCAGTTATAGAAATGAAATTGGATTATTACAAATAGGAGGTATCATAATGGCAATATTGGAGGTCAAAAGCATATCAAAAAGCTTTGGAAAACTTGAAGTATTAAAAGATATCTCATTTGATGTAAAACAAGGTGAGGTTCTTGCAATCATAGGACCATCGGGAAGTGGAAAGTCAACATTACTCAGATGTATTAATCAGCTCGAAAAAGCTGATGGAGGTGAAGTGACAGTTGATGGAATGACATTATTTAAGAACGATGGCGCTGGCAAAGCAGTATACAGTGATAAAAAGACATTGAGAGACATAAGATTGAAAATAGGTCTTGTATTTCAGAATTTTAATCTTTTTCCACACATGAGTGTACTTCAGAATATAACAGAAGCACCTATTAAGGTACTTGGAATGGATAAGAAAGAGGCTCAGGAAAAGGCAATGGTACTGCTTGAGAAAATGAGCCTTGAGACAAAAGCTAAATCATATCCATGTGAGCTTTCTGGAGGACAGCAGCAAAGAGTTTCAATTGCAAGAGCACTTGCTCTTAATCCTGATGTATTGTTCTTTGATGAACCTACATCGGCTCTTGACCCTGAGCTTACAGGAGAAATTTTGAAGGTACTAAAATCTCTTGCTGAAGAGAATATGACTATGGTTATTGTAACTCACGAGATGGCATTTGCAAAAAATGTTGCTAATCAGGTTATTTTTATGGACCAGGGTGTTATTGTTGAACAGGGTACACCGGAAGAAGTATTTGATAATAGTAAGAGTGAAAGAACAAAACAGTTTATACAGAAGTTTTAGTTGAGGAGATATGTATGAAAGAAAAATGGCTGATTCAGGCAAAAAAGGCTGACTTTAATGCTATTGCTGCAAAATTCAACATATCACCCATTACTGCAAGATTAATACGAAACAGGGATATTATATCAGACAATGAAATAAACAGTTACTTAAATGGAAGCCTGGAGAAATTACATTCCCCCTGGCTTCTTAAGGATATGAGTAAAGCAGTTGAAATAATTCTAGATAAGATATCAAAGGGAGTTTTGATCAGAGTAATTGGTGATTATGATATTGATGGTGTGTGCTCAGGGAATATTCTTGTAAAAGGTTTTGAAAGACTGGGCGCTTGTGTATCATTTGATGTTCCTGATAGAATACTAGACGGTTATGGGATAAATGACAGGATAATTGATGATGCCATAGCAGATGGAATCGATACGATTGTAACATGTGATAATGGAATAGCAGCTTATGATGTAATTGAAAAGGCGAAAGAGAATGGAATTACAGTTATTATAACCGATCATCATGATTGTCCGCCAAAAATTCCAAATGCTGATGCAGTTATAGATGCGAAGCAGACGGATTGCAAGTACCCGTTCAAAGAAATATGTGGTGCTGTGGTTGCATATAAGCTTATTCAGGCACTTTATGAAAAAAGTGGTATAAGTGATGACAACTTGGAAGAACTCATTGAATTGGCCGCTATTGCAACGATAGGGGATGTGGTAGATTTAAAGGATGAGAATAGAATTATTGCATCGTACGGTTTAAAACGTATATCAAATACGTCCAATCCCGGAATCAGGGCACTCATAGAAGTGAACAATTTGTCAGATAAACAGATTAGCAGCTATCACATTGGATTTGTGATTGGTCCATGCTTAAATGCCGGTGGACGCCTTGATACAGCAATGAAATCATTTGAGCTTCTATATGGAGGTTCAGCAGATTGCATGAAAAATGCTATTGAACTCAAAGAATTGAATGATGAACGAAAGCAAATGACAATTGATAACGTGCAGGCTGCCATTGATATTATGGAAAGCCATGAGTCTTATGAAAAGGATAAGGTTTTGGTTGTGTATTTACCAGAGTGTCATGAAAGTCTGGCCGGTATAGTAGCAGGCAGAATACGTGAAAGGTACTATAAGCCTACGTTTGTTATTACTGACTCATTAAATATGTTAAAGGGTTCAGGCAGGTCAATTGAAGGCTACAACATGTATCAGGAACTTCTTAATTGTTCTAAGCTTCTAGAAAAATTTGGTGGACATGAAATGGCTGCCGGGCTGTCACTAAAACCGGAAAATCTTGAAAAGCTTAGAAAAGTGCTTAATGAGAAAACAACGTTAACACAGGAGCAGCTCACTAACAAAGTATGGATTGACGTTGCTATGCCATTTAATTATGTTACTGAGCAGATAGTAGAGGAATTAAGGCTGTTAGAACCATTTGGAAAAGGCAATCCAAAGCCTATATTTGCAGAGCGAAATGTGTCAATTAAGCGAATTACAGTATTTGGCGCAAATAGAAATGTTATCAGGATAAATATGATAAATGATAGTGGATTTACCATGGAAGGAACATATTTTGCAGATGAGAATGATTTTAGACTGATGCTGGAAGAAAAATACGGAACTGGCGAAACTAAGAAAGCATTTGAAGGCAAAGACAATAGTATTAGATTAAGTATAACATATTATCCTGAATTAAATGAATATAAAGGAAATCGTTACCTAAGAGTTGTTATTAGTAAAATAATGTGATATTCTATATGAAGATAAATTCACAAAAATGGAGGTTTTTGAAATGAAGAAGATTGAAGAATACGTTAGAAGTATTCCGGATTTTCCAGAAGAAGGTATAATTTTTAGAGATGTTACAACAGTGCTACAGGATGCAGATGGTTTACATATGGCTATTGACATGATGCAGGACAAGATTAAGGACATTGATTTTGATGTTGTTGTTGGACCTGAATCAAGAGGATTTATTTTTGGTGTACCTATCGCATATAATCTTAAGAAGGGATTTATTCCTGTAAGAAAGAAAGGTAAGCTTCCTTGCGAGACTATTTCTAAAGAATATGATCTTGAATATGGAACAGCTGTTATAGAGATGCACAAGGATTCAATTAAACCGGGACAGAAGGTTGTCATCGCAGATGATCTTATTGCAACAGGTGGTACAATTGAAGCAATCATCAAGCTTGTTGAAGAACTTGGTGGCGAAGTAGTTGGTATTGTATTCCTTATGGAACTTGCAGGACTTAAGGGCAGAGAGAAGCTTGACGGATACAGAGTTGAGTCAGTTATTAGATACGAAGGCAAATAATATTAAAGGCGGTCACTTTTATGAGTGATCGCCTATATTTTTTAGTATTTCATCCGGTACATTCAGCTTTCCATAACCTGTACCAAGATCAAGTCCCGGTTTGTTTGCACCGTGGAAATCAGAACCACCTGAAATAATGAGATTGTATTTCTGGGCAAGAGCCTTCATGCGGCTTTCGTCAGTCCATTTGTTGCAGGAATATATAGCTTCTATACCATCAAGTCCATGAGTTACCATTGAAGACACAAGAATCTCGACTTCTGTATCTGACATGTGATAGAGCAGAGGATGAGCAATAATTGCCTTACCACCGGCATCATGAATAATCTTGATAGCCTGTTCTGGCGAAACCACTTCTTTTTTAAAATAGCATGGACATCCCGGACTTAGATATTTCTTAAAGGCATCATCTTTTGATGCAACATATCCATTTTCCACAAGCCATACAGCATAGTGAGCTCTAGTTATTATACTGTCAGGAAAACGAACTGCAAGCTTCTCATCAGCAATATCAAAGCCTTGATTTTTAAGAGCTTCAATCATTTTTGCATTTCTGTTTTCACGGGAATGTTTGAATTCATTGATATGAGTCTGAAAATCAGAGTTCATGTAGTCAATATTTAGTCCAAGCATATGGATTTCGTGACCATTATAACGTGTTGATATTTCAATTCCCGGAATAACAGTGAGTGGAGTATCGGCGGCAGCTTCTATGGCTTCGCCTACACCATCAATGCAATCATGGTCTGTGAGAGCAATTGCAGTTAGATTTAATTTGTTAGCATATATGACTAACTCCGATGGTGTTAGTGTTCCATCGGAGAAAGTAGAATGTACGTGTAAGTCAATCATTAGTTATCACTGTCCTGTCCATCCATGGTGTATACCTGACGTTTTCTAGCCATTTCGTCGCTTTCAAGATATTCGTCATAAGTAGTAATCTTATCAATAAGAGAACCGTTAACAATTTCCATAATACGATTTGCAGTTGTCTGCACAAACTGATGATCTCTTGAAGAGAAGATAATAGCACCTGAGAACTTAATAAGTCCATTGTTAAGTGCTGTGATAGATTCCATGTCAAGGTGGTCAGTAGGCTCGTCGAGCATAAGTACATTTGAACCGGAAATCATCATTTTAGAAAGAAGACATCTAACCTTCTCACCACCGGATAATACTCTAACCTTCTTCATACCATCATCACCGGCAAAAAGCATTCTTCCAAGGAAACCACGAACATAAGTAACATCCTTGATTTCTGAGTACTGCATTAACCAGTCAACGATTACATCATCACAATCAAATTCCTTAGTGCTGTCCTTAGGAAAATATGCCTGAGATGTAGTAACACCCCATTTATAGGTACCGGCATCCGGTTCCATTTCACCGGATAAAATCTTGAATAATGTTGTTTTAGCAAGTTCATTCGCACCAACAAGTGCAATTTTATCTTCACGTCCAACGATAAATGAGATATTATCTAAAACCTTTACACCATCAATTGATTTTGTAAGTCCTTCAACGGCAAGAACTTCATTACCGATTTCTCTATCTGGCTTAAAATCAATGTATGGATATTTTCTGCTTGATGGTTTGATTTCATCAAGTTCGATTTTTTCGAGAGCACGTTTTCTTGAAGTTGCCTGCTTAGATTTAGAAGCATTAGCACTAAATCTCTGGATAAAGTCCTGAAGTTCTTTGATCTTTTCTTCTTTCTTCTTGTTGGCTTCT
>CAZBKO010000019.1:18447-28529 GCA_964492545.1 uncultured Lachnospiraceae bacterium | reverse complement strand
CAAAGAGAAATTTGCAGGAGCTGAGGCTACATATACAATAGAGGCACTTATGCATGATGGTAAGGCACTTCAGTCTGGAACAAGCCATAACTTTGGTGATGGATTTGCTCATGCATTTGGAATTCAGTACACAGACAAAGAGAACAAGCTGCAGTATGTTCATCAGACTTCATGGGGAATGACAACAAGACTTATCGGTGCAGTTATTATGGTTCATGGTGATGATAACGGACTTGTACTTCCACCAATGGTTGCACCTACACAGGTTATGATTGTTCCAATTATGCAGAAGAAGGAAGGAGTTCTTGAAAAGGCAGCAGAGCTCAAGGATAGACTTTCTAATTTCAGAGTAAAGGTTGATGATTCTGATAAGAGTCCTGGATGGAAATTTGCTGAATGTGAGATGCGAGGAATTCCTGTTCGTGTTGAAATCGGACCAAAGGATATCGAAGCTAATCAGGCAGTACTTGTTAGAAGAGATAATGGAGAGAAAACAGTTATTTCTCTTGATGAGCTTGAGACAAAGGTTGCAGAAACACTTCAGACTATGCAGAAGGAAATGCTTGAAAGAGCAAGAACACATAGAGATTCACATACATCAGTGGCTGCTAATTATGATGAATTTAAGGATGCTATCGCCAATAAGCCGGGCTTTGTTAAGGCTATGTGGTGTGGTAATCAGGAATGTGAAGACAAGATTAAAGAAGAGACAACAGCAACTTCACGCTGTATGCCATTTACACAGGAACATATATCAGACGTATGTGTATGCTGTGGAAAGCCTGCTAAGGCAATGGTATACTGGGGTAAGGCATACTAAGATAAGATAAATAAGAGCTTGCATGAAAGGTTTTAATCTTTAATGCAAGCTTCTTTTTTATCTATAATGCTTAATACAACAAATATGTGATTAATATTCAATTCTATTCTTTCCACTTGTCTTTGCAAGATACAGCTTCTCATCAACATCGCTGAACAGCTTAACAATATGGTCTGACTTGTTGAAAGCCTGCACACCGCCGCTGAAAGTAAATGTGACATGCTGTGTAGCCTGAGAATATGATTCGTAATCAAGCTTGGCATTATACAAGGTCTGCTCAATGTCAGCCTTACCGCAGCCAACGAACACAATCATAAATTCCTCGCCACCATATCTTGCAACAATCCCCTTAGGTGGAAGATACAAATTCAATATTCTTGCAAAATTAACAAGAACATCATCGCCATACACATGACCATACTTGTCATTAACCTTCTTGAAATCATCAAGATCAAGGAGTGCAACATGATAAGTATCGTCATTTGAACTGGCAGCCTCTAAAAAGTTCGTTAGATAACGCCTGTTAAATACAGTGGTAAGTGGATCAAGATTAGCTGACATGGAAAGCTCATGGCTAACCTTCATAAGCTCTGTATTCTGCTTTTCATACTGATACAAAAGCTGCGTCAAAACAACAAAAACAGTTATTGAAACTATTATGTAAGTACTGAGGGTAGAACCAAATTCATTGGAAGGGGTAATAATCTCCAGGTGTGATGGATAAAAATAACCAATTAGCACGATAATTGAATCATAAATAATAACACAGATAGAAAAAACGATGCGCTGTCTTATTTCGAGAAACAGATTAATTGATATAAGTCCCAACAGCATGTACAATATAGTGCTGTTGCCGTATGTATAGCATAAAAAAGGGAACTCTACCAGATTAAGTGTAAAGATAATCAGCTGCGTGGCAAGGGGCATATTGTGTCCGTAAAAACCAAACAGGCTGAAAAATATCATTAGCATGGCACATATACCACAAAACATTGTGCCAAGACTGAAACCATAAAGAATAAAGTTGGCAATGAATCCAAATGTGTTAGCAATAACACAGGCCACTGCAAGAACGTAGAACATACGCTCTTTGATATCGTAATTGTAATCAAATAATTTATTCATTCGTAAAAAACTCCTTTGTCGTATTTTATCATGTGGTGTCGAATTTGTAAATGCAGGCAGGAAATAAATCTTTACTAGCCAAATTTTGTGTTGTAAAATATTATCTATCATTATTAAGGAGAGGAAGTGTGTTTGTGAGAAAGATAGATCTTCCACAGTCTGTGAAGTACATAATTAACGTGCTGGAGCAGAATGGATTTGAGGGTTATGCAGTAGGCGGATGTGTTAGGGATGCACTGCTGGGACGAGAGCCAAAGGACTTTGATATTACCACGAATGCATTGCCACAGCAGGTGAAGAAATTATTCAGAAGGACCATAGATACAGGAATTAAGCATGGTACTGTAACAATAATGATTAATCGTGAAGGATATGAAGTAACAACATATAGGATAGACGGAGAATATGAAGATGGTCGTCATCCAAATACTGTGAAATTTACCCCCAATTTAATAGACGATTTAATGAGACGTGATTTCACCATAAATGCAATGGCTTACAATGATAGAGACGGTGTAGTTGATGCATTTAATGGACAACAGGATTTGGAAAATGGAATAATAAGATGTGTGGGATGTGCGCATGACAGATTTACAGAAGATGCACTTAGGATAATGAGGGCAGTGAGATTTGCAGCACAGCTGGGCTTCGATATAGAAGAAGGAACAAGAGAAGCAATAAAGGAGCTTGCAGGCAACCTGAATGTCATCAGCGCGGAGAGAATAGCAGCGGAATTATTTAAGCTGATAATGTCAGACAATCCGGGAATGATTAGAGAAGCATATAATATGGGAATAACAGGGATGATGCTGCCGGAATTTGATGTCATTATGAACACACCTCAGAATTCACCATATCATTCATACAGTGTGGGTGAACATACAATCCGTGTGTTAGAAGCTACAGAAAAGATACCATATTTAAGATGGGCGGCGTTACTCCACGATATAGGAAAACCGGCGACGCACACAACAGATGAAAAAGGAATTGACCATTTTCATGGACATGAGACAGTGAGCAGTGAGATGGCACATGACATATTGCGAAGACTTAGACTTGATAACAACACCATAGGTGCAGTGACGAAGCTGATTAAATATCATGATTATCCGCTGACAGCCAGCGAGAAGATAATAAGAAGAAGCATGAACAGGATTGGAACGGATATATATCCACTGTTTCTTAAGCTTAGATGGGCAGACCTGGCAGGAAAGAGCAGCTACAGCAGAGAAATTAACACAGAGCTGTTTAAACAGATTGACAAAACATATGATTTGGTGTGCGAGGCGGAAAGCTGCGTAGCCATCAGAGACTTAGCAGTCAATGGAAAAGACATCATAGAGCTGGGTGCTCCAAAGGGCGCAATAATAGGCGAGATACTGGAAAAATTATTAGATATGGTGATAGATGAACCGACACTGAATAACCGAGAATATTTGCTAAGTGAAGCAGCTAAATTAATTTAATATTTATACTAATTCCCCCGAGTCATTCATAGTATAGAATGGTAAGGGGGAATTGCATTTGAAGGAAAAAGGAATAGAAGTATTAGATAAATATGATATTAATGTTATCAGGACAGGTAAAGTAAGAGGTGCAACCCTGCTTATAACAGACTCTAGGCCAATGATACTAAAGGAGTGCAGCAGGACACAGAAAAGAATAGAATACGAAGTAAAAATACACCAAATCATTGGGGAGTGCAGAGGTATTTATTCTGATGCCCTTGTAGCAAATCGGGAGGGCGGGTATATAACTGCAGATGCCAACCAGGTTCCATACATAATAAAAAAATGGTATGAGGGAACAGAGTGTATTCCAACAGATTCAAAAAGCGTATGTAATTCTGCACAGCTGCTGGCAAAGCTCCATGTTATGCTGTATGGAAAAATTGATAATGCGGACATAGTAAGCGGTGGGAATCTCATAGAGAAATACGAAAAATATAACCGCGAAATGAAACGTGCCAGAATATTTATACGAAACAAACACCACAAAAGTGATTTTGAATTAGAGCTGATGAATGGATTTGAAGCATTCTATGACAGCTGCATAAATACTACACAGCTTCTGAAAAAGTCCGACTATCTTGCAATGTATGAAGGCGCACAGAACAATAGGGAAATGGTTCATGGAGACTACAATTACCATAATGTCATTGCGGTGGATGATGGATACGCCCTGGTTAATTTTGATAACGCATGTGTAAATCTAAGAATAATTGACGTATATAATTATTTGAGGAAGGTTATGGAAAAGAATAATTGGGATGAAGGCCTTGGAATGAAGCTTTTGGAAAGCTACGATAAATATAGAAATATATCAAATGAAGAAAAAAAACTGTTGAAAATTCTTCTAATGTACCCGGAAAAATTCAGAAAGGTCGTAAATTATTATTATAATGGAAACAAAGCATGGATTCCGGGGAAGAATATGGAGAAACTTATTTTGGTGCATAAACAGATGAAATTAAGGGAAAAATTTGTACAATATTTATAGAAAAATATTAATGACAATTTTTTAACAATAGTATATAATATAATGGTTAATGTGTAATTATTCTTGAAAGACAGAGGGACACATATGAAGAGAATCAGATATGAAATATTATTGTTAATAGTATTCAGTGCATGTCTGATGGCAGCATGTTCAGATAAGGACTCGGGAAAGATACAGAGTGGCAAGGATATTATTTATACACCAACTACTACTGTTCAGGAAGAGACCAGTGACTCAGTTAAGTATGATGTTAAGGATTTGGCGGTGGTAATCAACGTCGATACAGACAACACACAGATTGTACTTAAGAGTCTGCAGGATAACGAGAAATATATCCTGACCTATACAGGAGCGTGCGACGTCACTGATAAGTATGGCGATATAATGGCAATGTCACAACTGAATATAGGTGAAATTGTTGATGCTTACTATCTCAACAGTGAGAATAAGATTACAAGAATAACCATTTCCAACGAAGCATTTGAATATAAGAATGTATCTGATTTTTCTTACAGTGAGGAAGATACAACCTTCATATTTAGAGACAGCAAGTATTCATTTGATGAGAATCTTGTGGTCATTTCTGACGGATATAACATTAAGCTTTCAGAGGTATCAAGCGTCGACGAGCTGACAGTCAAGGGTGTTGGCAAGAAGGTTAACTGTATAATTGTGACGAGAGGTCATGGATATATTAAGCTTGATAAGACAGATTATTTTGAGGGTGGCATTATTGAAATCGGCAAGAAAATGATGCTGCTTATAACTAAGGATATGCTTATTACCGCTCCGGAAGGAACGTATAATATAACAGCTACCATTGATGGCAGCGGGGGAACGAAGGAAGTTACAGTCAAGAAGGATGAAGAGGTTAAGTTAAGTCTTACTGAGTTTCAGGGCGATGCTGTGAGATACGGCTCGTACAGTTTTGACATAACACCATCTGATGCAACACTTACAATAGATGGAAAGAAGACATCCTATGAAAGTCTTGTGGATTTAACCTACGGCTCACATGAGATAGTAGTATCAGCTGATGGATATGATACATATACGGCATCGGTTATAGCCGATTCTGTATTTGAATCTTTAACCATAAATTTGACAGAAGAATCAACAGACAGTAATGAAGAGACAACCACATCATCGGAGGATTATCTGATATATGTGGATGCACCAGAAGATGCGGAAGTATATTTTGATGGAATCTATAAGGGAGTTGCTCCTGTAAGCTTTGAAAAAGCCACAGGAAAACATATAGTCACCTTACGTCGAACCGGGTACAGTACACAGATGTATACGCTAGAGATAGCAGAAGAGAACAAGGATGTACATTTTGTTTTACCGGATATGACAGAGATTGAAGAGTAGATAATGCCAGATACAGGCATATGCAGTTTGTTTGTGCAATGAAAGGAGAAAATGTAATGGATTACACTAAGCAGTATGAACATTGGCTTGAGAACCCTTATTTTGATGCAGCAACTAAGGCAGAATTAGAGAGCATTAAGGGAAATGACAACGAAATTAAAGAGAGATTTTATCAGGATTTAGAGTTTGGTACAGCAGGATTAAGAGGTATCATCGGAGCCGGAATCAATCGCATGAATATTTATACGGTGAGAAAGGCTACACAGGGACTTGCCAATTACATCAACAAGGTAGGAGGCGCTGCAAAGGGCGTTGCTATCGCATTTGATTCAAGAAGAATGTCACCTGAATTTGCAGATGAGGCAGCTTTATGTCTTGCAGCTAATGGAATTAAGGCTTATGTATTTGAAAGTCTCAGACCAACTCCAGAGTTGTCATTTGCAGTTAGAGAATTAAAGTGCATCGCAGGTATCAATATTACTGCAAGTCATAATCCACCTGAATATAATGGATACAAGGTATATTGGGAAGATGGCGCTCAGATTACACCACCTCATGATGGTAACATTATGGATGAGGTTAAGGCTGTCACAGATTACGCAACAGTGAAGACCATGGATAAAGCATCAGCAGTTGAAGCTGGTATGTATGAGATAATAGGTGCAGCAATAGATGACAGATACATTGCAGAACTTAAGAAACAGGTAAAATGTCCGGAGGCAATTAAAGCAGCACAGAAGGACATTAAGATTGTATATACACCACTTCATGGTACAGGAAATATTCCGGCAAGAAGAATTCTTGCAGAGCTTGGATTTGAGAATGTGTATGTTGTTCCTGAGCAGGAGCTACCGGATGGAGAATTCCCAACTGTAAGCTATCCTAATCCTGAAGCAGCCGAAGCATTTACACTTGCACTTAAGCTTGCAAAAGAGAAGGATGCAGATCTTGTTCTTGCAACTGACCCTGATGCAGACAGACTCGGTGTATACGTGAAGGATTCTAAGACTGGTGAATACATTACACTTACAGGCAATATGTCCGGATGTCTTTTGGCAGATTATGAGATTTCACAGATAAAGGCTCATTCAGGAATTCCTGCAGATGGAGCACTTATCAAGACCATCGTAACAAGCAATATGGCAGATGCAATTGCTGATTACTACGGTGTACAATTAATAGAAGTATTAACAGGATTCAAATATATAGGACAGCAGATTCTTGGATTTGAAGAATCAGGAAAAGGCACATATCTCTTTGGATTTGAGGAGAGCTACGGATGCCTTATCGGAACACACGCACGTGACAAGGATGCTATCGTTGCAACAATGGCACTGTGTGAGGCAGCAGCTTACTACAAGACACAGAATATGACTTTGTGGGATGCAATGGTTGCAATGTATGACAGAATTGGATATTACAAGGATGACATTCAGTCAATAACATTAAAGGGAATTGAAGGACTTCAGAAGATTCAGGAGATTCTTGAAACACTTAGAAATAACACACCTGAAGAATTTGGCGGATACAAAGTATTATCAGCTAGAGATTACAAGCTGGATACAATCAAGAACATGACAACAGGTGAAGTAACACCAACAGGACTTCCAACATCTAACGTGTTATACTACGATATGGAAGACAACACATGGTTATGTGTAAGACCTTCAGGAACAGAACCAAAGGTAAAATTCTACTTTGGAGTTAAGGGTTCATCACTTGAAGATGCTAATACCAAATCAGCAGCACTTGGAAAAGCAGTAGTTGAAATGATTAACAATATGCTATAAGACGATACACCATCAGGTGAATCGCACACAGGGAGGGTTACTTATGGAAGAGATGCAATTCGTATGGACTGAGAGAAAAAGAACATTATTTGGATTACCATGGTCTTTTACAAAGTACAGACTTACAGATGAGAAGCTTATGATAACAACAGGCTTTCTTAACAAGAATGAAGAAGAAATTCGTTTGTACAGAATTATGGATATGACATTGGAAAGACCTTTGGGTCAGAGAATATTCAAGCTGGGAACTATCAAATGCAATTCCGCTGATAAGTCAACACCTATTTTTTACATTTCCAGAATCAAGAATTCTGAAAAGGTTAAGAATATGCTTTCTGATATGGTAGAGCAGGAGCGTACAAAGAAAAGAGTATCAGGCAGAGAATATATGGCATCTGATGACTCTGATATGGATGATGATGATCACATTTTATAGGCAATAGCAAAAGACTGAGAATCCTGTGAAAACAGGATTCTTTTTTTGTGTCCATATGCATATATATAGGTAAAGTCTTCGTTCCGGGTGATATTTTGAAAAAGTGGGTTGCACTTCTGTCAGGCATGGCTATCTGCATTGTAATAGGTGCCTGCAGTATTAAGAAAACTGACGAAAAGAAGCTGAAGGATGTTGATTATACAGTTGTAGAAAATGAAGATATCCCAAAGGAATTAAAGAAACTTATAGAAAATAAGCAGGAAGAAAAATTTACAATGACTTATGACAACAAGGAGTATCTATACATTGTGGCAGGCTTTGGTGCACAGCCAACAAGTGGCTACAGCGTGACGGTAAGCGAAATATATGAAACCAAGAACTCCATTTGCTTTGCGCCCGGGCTAAAAGGTCCTGACAAAACAGAAGAGGTTAACAGTATTATTACATACCCGTATATTGTAGTGAAAATAGAGTATACGGATAAAACCGTATTATTTAAATAAAAAGAAGGAGAGATAATATTGGAGTTAATTAAATCAAATATTCACATGAGCAGAATCAAAGACAAGAAGGTCACGCAGATTACACTAGATGATGATTTCATTGTTCAGGACATCAAGCCTGACATTGATGAACTGCTTGCAAATAGAACTAATATTGTTATTGATGCCATAAAGGTTTTAGAGGGAAAGGTTGTTGTAAAGGGAAAACTTACATATATAGTGCTGTACGCAGGTCAGGACCCTCAAGGTCTTTACTCCATGAATGGCACAATTCCATTTGATGAAGTAATTAACATGGATGATGTTAATGAAAATGATATGGTCAGTGTAGAATATACTCTTGATGATGTAAATGTATCAGCAATAAATTCAAGAAAAATCAATGTCAGAGCAATCGTTTCCTTCATGGCATCCTGCGAGGAAATATATGATGAAGACGCCGTGGTTGATGTGAATGGAGACGCAAATACTGATTACATTAAAAAACCTTTGGAGGTAACAAAGCTTGTTGTCAGCAAAAAAGATGTATATAGGATCAAGGATGAGTCAGAAATCCCATCGAATAAGCCAAACATAGAGCAGATAGTATGGAGCAGCACAAACATAAGAAATCTTCAGGTAAAGCCTGTGACAGATGGAATAAGTGTAAACGGAGAACTCATAGTATTTATCATGTACAGACCGGTGGAGGAGCAGTCTCCAATACAATGGATAGAAAATGTGCTGCCCTTTAGTGGATTAATAGATGTGCCGGGAATAGATGAAACTATGATAACAAATATTGTGACAAAGCTGTCCTCCTCTGAGCCGGAGGCCACCAAGGACTATGACGGTGAGGCAAGACTTGTAAGAGTAGATGCGGCACTTGATATGGATATTAAGGTATACGAAGAGGAATCCATCGAAATTGTCACAGACATTTACTCACCAAATCAGGATTATAGCAAAAAAGAAAAAATGGGAAGCTTTGAGAGTCTTCTGGTTCATAACCAGTCAAGATGCAAGGCGGGCGAGAGAGTGAAGATAGATGATGAAAACAGCCATGTGATGCAGGTGTGCAACGCCGCAGCCAACATCAAGCTTGATGATATAGAGGTTGTTGATAATGGAATAAGTATAAATGGTGTGGTTGATGCAAATACTGTCTATATATCTTCCAACGACGTATCGCCTGTTAAAAGTGTAAACATATTAGTTCCATTTGAATACACGGCGGAGGCACTGGGCATAGATGATAACTGCAAATATTTTGTCAGACCTTCCATAGAACAGCTTTCAGCTGTGATGGTCAGCACAGATGAAATAGAGATAAAGGCTTCGATTGTTCTTGATGTGCTGGTGCTGAAACAGATTAGTGAAAATGTTATTTATGATGTCACAGAACAGCCGGTGGATATGGAAAAAATAAAAAAATGCCGGGTATAGTAGTTCATATTGTTGATGAAAATGAAGATTTGTGGAATATAGCAAAAGCATTTTATACAACTGTTGACTGCATACGTGAAATCAACAATTTACAGTCAGACAGCGTACATAAA
>CAZBKO010000019.1:0-18437 GCA_964492545.1 uncultured Lachnospiraceae bacterium | reverse complement strand
AATTACTGCTGGTAAAACAGGTTGCAATCAGTTCATCAATATAGTAATATAAACAACAAGTAGAGAAAACACACAGGGAGAAGACGAAGGAATGGATAAAATAGGACTTAAAGCATATGGCAAGATTAATTTGTCACTGGATGTTGTTCGTAAGCGTGAGGACGGATACCATGATGTTAAGATGATTATGCAGACAGTACAGATGTATGACTATATTCAGATATTTAAGAGTCGGGAGAAGGGCATTAGATTACAGACGAATCTGTCCTTCCTCCCCACCAATGAGAACAACCATATATATAAGGCCGCCAAAATGCTTATGGATGAATTTGGCATAGATGAAGGTGTCGATATTAAGCTTGATAAATTTATACCTGTTGCAGCAGGCATGGGAGGCGGAAGCTCAGATGCAGCCACTGTTCTGGTGGGAATGAACAAGATGTTCAGGCTGGGACTTAAGAAGCATGAATTAATGAAACGTGGAGTTGAGATAGGCGCAGATGTTCCGTATTGTGTTCTTAGAGGAACGTGTCTTGCAGAAGGTATAGGAGAGAAGATAACCACACTCACACCTATGCCTGATTGTTATGTAGTAGTGATAAAACCGGGAATAAGTGTATCAACCAGAACAATCTATGAGAAGCTTGATGCGGACAAGCTGACACATCATCCCGATGTGGATGGCATGGTACAGGCATTGAAGAGTCGGGACCTGTATGCAATAGCACCTAAGATGGAAAATGTTCTGGAGAATGTAACTATCAGCCTGTATCCGGTAATACAGCAGATTAAGGACAGCTTAATTGCAGATGGTGCTATAAATGCTATGATGAGTGGAAGTGGTCCTACAGTATTTGGACTTTATGAGGACAAAAATATAGCTGAGCGTGCACTCCAAAATATTAAAAAGGCGGGAATTGCCAAGCAGGTATTTGTAACTGGGATGTATAATGTATACGGAAAGCAGGTAAGAAAATGAAAAATGATGGAATAATGATAAATGAATATCTGCCACTCAGGGATGTCGTATTTAATACGCTGCGCGAAGCTATTCTAAAGGGCGAGCTTGCACCAGGTGAAAGACTTATGGAGATAGCCCTCGCAGAGAAGCTTGGTGTGAGCAGAACACCGGTCCGTGAAGCAATACGAAAGCTTGAGTTGGAAGGACTTGCGATAATGCTTCCAAGAAGAGGAGCAATTGTTGCACAGATAACTATAAGTGATCTTGAGGATGTGCTGGAGGTTAGAAGAGTGCTTGAAGGCCTGACGGTTGACCTTGCCTGCAAGAAGATGACCCAGGATGAGCTTAATGAACTAAAAAATAGTTTGGAAGAATTTAGAAAGGTAGTATCGGGCAACGATTTGACAGTGATAGCCCAGAAGGATGTTGCCTTTCACGATATAATTTATAATGCAAGCCGCAACAGAAGACTGATTCAGATACTCAACAATCTTAGAGAACAGATGTATAGGTACAGATTAGAGTATATAAAGGATGCGGACAAGAGAAAACTCCTTGTTGAGGAGCATAGAATAATTGTTGAAGCAATCGAGAGAAAAGACAGCGCTGCTGCTAAGAAGGCCATGAAGCATCACATTACTAATCAGGAAAAGACAATAATAGAAAACTTAGAGCAGTCGTAAGAATTTCATGCATTCATATGGCAGCAGGCTTAGAGATAATTGGAGAAATAGTCGGTGGCATAGGTTTAATTTAAAAAGGTTAGAAACTTAAACTTATACGTAACAGTGTATTTATCGTCATCGACTCCATATATCAGCGCCTTGTAGTCCTCATAACCCAGAGCTTCCTCTAATTGAAGCTTGGAGGAATCCGGAACTACGCCGTGAACGGCATCAACGAAGCAGAGTGGAGGATACAGTACACACCACCAGTTCCTGCCCTCAGACTTACCAATATTAATCTTAAATGAATTGTAATTTCCTGGCGGAAACGTTATATCACCATAGGTTTTTGCCGGAAAATAGCAATTTTCATAGCACATATTCACTGTGTAATCACACCCATTTTTCTTAATAATATTCTTGGCAATATCAATAATATTTTCACTATTGGCATCAATTATAGAGCGTGTTTCCTGTATGGAACTGCTTTGTTCAAGCAGAGGCTTCGTATATTCTATTACTGCATTTTTAACCTCAAGCTTAAGAGCCTGGTCAAAGTCGGAATCACTGTTGGCAATAACATGAAAACGAATTATTTTGCTTGAAATATCTTCTACAAGCTTATCATTTTGACCATCGGCTGCTACAATATGTATGTTTGAAATTATCTGGGCGACTGCCATTGCAATCAGAAATAAAATCACATTTTTCTTCATATAAGAATCTCCATTTTCTTGCAAATATTTGTGTTACTGATATATGAATTATGGACAGATGTCAAAATGTTTATACATTAACTTGAAATATTTATTGTATAAACGTATAATATACGTACTATAAAGCCTCGAAATGGAGATAAGTTAATTATGAATAATGATATAGATTCACTTTCACCAGTTGGTGTGTTTGACTCGGGAGTGGGTGGGCTCACAGTGGCGAGAGAGATTATAAGACAGCTTCCCAATGAGAAAATAGTATATTTTGGTGATACAGCAAGAGTTCCTTATGGTGACAAATCTAAGGAGAATATTATAAGATATTCAAGACAGATAACGAGATTTCTCAGAACTAAGAACGTGAAGGCTATTGTTATAGCCTGCAATACAGCCAGCGCATTGGCACTTGAAGAAATAAGGCTGGAGATGGATATTCCCATTATCGGTGTTGTTAAGCCTGGAGTTAAGGCTGCAATGGAGAGCACCAAGAATAAGAAGATTGGAATTATTGCAACTGAGGCAACAATCAACAGTAATATTTATACAGACATTATACATGAGAAGGATAGCGAAATAACAGTATATGGAAAGGCTTGTCCTCTATTTGCTCCACTTGTTGAGGAGGGAATGGTTAACGATCCTGTGACAGATGAGATAGCATCGCGATACCTTGCAGACCTTAAGTCGAAGGATATAGATTCGCTTATTCTTGGATGTACTCACTATCCACTAATCAGAAAGACAATTGGAAAGATTATGGGAGATGGAGTAACCTTGGTCAATCCTGCATATGAGACAGCTATCAGTCTCAAGGAGCTTCTCACGAAGAATGGCATGGCAGCAGGTGATGAACATCAATATGAAAGCAGCATGTATGAATTTTACGTAAGCGATACTGCGGATAAGTTTAAGAAGTTTGCCAACTCGATAATGCCATTTAATATTGAGGAGATAAAGAGAATAGATATAGAGAATTACTAGCATAGGAGAATCACAAATAGTACTTATGGCATAAGAGAAATCGCCTGTGGGAGTTTCTCTTTGCCGGAATAGAGGTAGAATGAAAAAAGAAGTTATAGTTTCAATAAATGGACTTCATACAGCAGTAGATATTGATGACCGGGATAACGTGGAAATGATTGCACCAGGTCAGTATTACCTTAAGAATGGAAAGCATTATATTCTGTATGATGAGATTTCCGAGGAAACAAATGATGTCAACAGGAATACAATAAAAGTAAATGATAAGATAGTCGAGATTATCAGAAAAGGAGCTTCAAGTGCTCATATGGTATTTGAAGAGGGCAAGAAGAACGTAAGCTATTACACAACACCATTTGGAAATCTGCTAATTGGACTTAATGCCAACAAGGTAGATGTACATAATGGCGAAGACGAAATGAACATATCTATTGACTATTCATTGGAAGTTAATTACGAGCATTTGTCAGACTGTGTTATGACATTGAATATCAAATCAAAAGAAGGTGCCAGCATTACATTATCGTAATGGGCACCTTCTTATATATTATTATTATTACTTATTCTTAGCGGCTTTCTTAGCAGCCATTTCTTTTTCTTTGGCCTTAGCAGCCTTCTTCTCTTCCTTAATCTGCTTCTTAGTCTTCTTAGGTTCTGGAAGTGGTCCACGAATTCTCTTGGCAGAGGTTACATAAATACCACTTACGGAAGCCTTAACCTCCTGCTTAGGTAAAATAGATGTAAATACCGATTCTTCACATATAAGTGTCATTACCTTTGGTCCTACCTTGACCTTGATAACAGGTAGCTTAGTAAATCTTAAATACTTAGGTGTCTGTTCAAGAACTATCTTAGGAAGTCCGGCCTCCTTAATCTTGACACGCTTCTTATCAATTACATAGAAAGACATAGTCTGTGAAGACTGTTCCATCATTTCTTTCTGTTCAGCTGATTTCTTCTCAGCTCTTTTTCCTACAAAATATAAAACAATAACACCAACAATTAATACTGCCAGAATTATAAGTGATACGATACCAAAAGTACCTATACTTAATGTTGTCATGTAGATTTCCTCCTCTTTCAATACGTTAGATAAATCTAATTCTATCATTGTTTGACATAAATTACAATTATTTTTTGGCTATACTAAGAAAATATGTTATAATAAAATGACTAAATAAGGAGAGATGCGTATGTTCGATAATATATGGAGAACAATTGAACAGATTTGGCACTGGCTGATGGAAAATATTTTCTATATCAACATTTTATTTGCCATACTTATAGTGTTCTTTGAACGAAGAGATCCGAAGACAGTATGGACCTGGCTTCTTGTTATGTACTTCATCCCTCTGCTGGGATTTGTACTGTATATGGTAATCGGTCAGGATTATCACAAGACCAGAATGTTCAGAACCAAGGAGATAGAGGATGAACTTAATGGTGAGATTAAGAAGCAGGAAGATAATATATATAAGAATGAATTTGATGTTGAAGATGACAGAATGAGAAAGTATTCAGATCTTGTTCTATATAATCTGGAGACTAGCAGCGCAATTTATTCCGACGATAATGATGTTACTATTTTCAACGATGGCAATGCGAAGTTCAATGATTTGATACACGAAATCAGAAAAGCAACTAAATTTATTCACATTCAGTATTACATTATCAAGTCTGATGAATTGTTTGACAGGATTGTGAAGGAGCTGATAATCAAGGCAAAGCAGGGTGTCGAGGTAAGGATACTCTACGATGGAATGGGTGGCAGATTCATTAAGAGGAAGACAATTAAGGAGCTTAAGAGAAATGGAATTAAGCTTGGCGTGTTCTTTCCGGCTTTCCTTGGAAGATTTCATTTGAGATTCAACTATCGAAACCACAGAAAAATAGCTGTAATTGATGGAGTGTATGGCTATGTTGGAGGCTTTAATATTGGAAGGGAATACCTGGGAAAGGATAAGAAGTTTGGATACTGGCGCGATACCCATCTGAAGATAAAGGGAATGTCTGTGAATGATTTGCAGATAAGATTTATGCTTGATTGGAATTATGCAACTAAAGAGAATCTGTTTAAGACTGACGAATACTTTAATTACAAATATAAGAGTAAGCCTGGAAATGTTGGAATGCAGATAATATCCAGCGGTCCTGACTCTAACAGAGAGCAGATTCGTGACAATTATCTGAGACTTATCAACAAGGCTGAGAAGAACATTTATATACACACACCATATTTTATCCCAGATGATTCAGTGCTTCAGGCACTTATTATTGCGGCAAAGTCAGGTATTGAAGTTAAGCTCATGATACCATGTAAGCCGGATCATCCGTTTGTGTATTGGACTACGCATTCCTTTGCAGGCGATTTGCTTGTATCAGGTGCAAAGGTATACACATACGAAGAAGGATTCCTGCATGCCAAGGGCTTAATGGTTGATGGACTTGTAAGCAGCTATGGAACAGCTAATATGGATATGAGAAGCTTTTCTCTTAATTTTGAGGTAAATGCGGTGATGTATGATGCACAGATAACGAAGAAGCTGGAAAGCCAGTTCCTTGAGGACTTATCGCGATGCAAGGAGCTTACTAAGCATGATTATGAGAGAAGAAATATAATCGTGAGATTTAAGGAACAGATTTCAAGACTTCTGGCACCACTTATGTAATCCGGAAGAATTATCATAAGAACAAAGAATATTTTATACACAATAAATAAGCTCCCTATGTCCGAACACTAATAAGTTCGGGAGTAGGGAGCTTAATAATATAACTATTTATCTAACATTTCCTGAATTACACTCTGTGTATATGCACCGAGGAATTTTTTCTGTTCTTTTTCCAATTCATTTGCATAAATAGGCTTTCCGATTTCTATGGAAACACGGCCCTTTTTTATACGTGGAAACTGATTTTCAAATATGGCACTGCTTCCCTTGATTGCTATGGGAATAACAGGGCATCCGGCTTTCTCTGCCATCTTAAGACTTCCCTCTTTAAAAGGAAGCATCTTTCCGTCCTTGGAACGTGTGCCCTCAGGGAAAATACATACAGAAACACCACTTTTTAACTGCTCAACGCCCTTTAAAATTGTCTTGAGACTTTCCTTCATATTGGTTCTGTCAATGAACAGACATCTAACAAAATACATCCACACATTTAAAAATGGAACCTTTTCAATTTCCTTCTTAGCGACAAATCCAAAAACTGTTGGAATAACAGTGTAGGTAACGAGAATATCATAAAAGCTGTTGTGGTTGGGAACCAGTAAGGCAGGTGAATCAAGAGGAATGTTCTCCACACCCTTTGCATCTATTTTGACACCGGATATGAACAGACATACCTTGAATGCATGACTCACTATCCATTTGCTGCTCTTGTCGCGCGCCTTCATATTACATTTTCCAAGTAACCATTCAACTAAAAATACCGGTATACTCAAGATAAAAAATACTATTAAAAATAGTACAAGAATAACTAATCTTATCATTTGAAATAATCCCTTTCGTTTTCTTATTAGTATACATAAAATTTGGCTGATTTACAAGTGAAACATAGGTGCCACGGCTCATAGGAATAACCATCCTTTGAATGATTTTTATCAGGATAGGACATCCTAAAACCATAGTTTTTGGCGTTACTGTATATCCATTTGCCCTCACGTGTATTTTCAAATTCTTCTACGAGCTCATAGTTGATTTCAGGGCAGGATAAATCAATGGCGAAGCCGGTTTGGTGTTCGCTCAGTCCGGGGGCTGCAATGAAACGCTTTGTATGGTCAACCCCATTTTTTATTATGCTGGATAAATATATTTCTTTCTGGCGCTTATATGATCGGTATCCGGAAATACCATAGAGCTGAAGACCTGCTTTCAGGCTGTCAATGTACAGATTTAGAAGTGCATTACCTGCTGCCGAACACATAAGACGTTTTTCGTCCTTGGGTGGACACAAAAAAGGAATTGGTGCCGGTTCCAAATCAGGAGGGACATAGTCAGGTGGAAGAGGATGGTGTCTGTCGACGATGTAATGTTGTGTATGCATAGTAACCTCAAATATTCATTTTATCTATAATATATGCACATTTCAGGGAAAGAATGACACTTGTAAATTATTTTTATAGTGGTATAATACTAGACATTAAACGACGCTTTTCCTTGATATTTGTGGGAAAACGCTTCAGAATGGAGATTTTTATGTCAAGAAGCTTAACACTTTTAACAGATTTGTATGAATTAACTATGATGCAGGGTTATTTCAAGAATAATACTAATGAAACAGTAGTATTTGATGCATTTCATAGAAAGAATCCAAACGATGGCGGTTACTCTATCGCATGTGGACTTGACCAGGTAATTGATTATATTAAGAATTTGAAATTTTCTTATGATGATATAGCTTACTTAAGAGATTTGCACTTATTTGATGAGGACTTTTTAGATTATTTAAGTTCCTTTCATTTTACAGGCAATATATATGCTATTCCAGAGGGCACGGTTATGTTCCCGATGGAGCCAATTGTTAAGGTTGTTGCACCTATAATGGAGGCACAGCTTGTTGAGACGACAATCCTTAATATTATTAATCATCAGAGTCTTATTGCAACTAAGGCTTCAAGAGTTGTATACGCAGCTCAGGGCGACGGAATTATGGAATTTGGTTTGAGACGTGCGCAGGGTCCGGATGCAGGTATATATGGTGCACGTGCAGCGATGATTGGCGGATGTATTGGAACATCCAATGTACTCACAGGTCAGATGTTTGACGTTCCTGTAAAGGGAACACACGCTCATAGCTGGATAATGAGCTTTAAGGACGAATATACAGCATTTAAGAAGTATGCAGACCTATATTCGGAAGCATGCATTTTACTTGTTGACACATATGACACACTTCGTTCCGGCGTACCTAATGCAATTAAGGTGTTTAAGGAAATGAGAGAAGCCGGAATTCCTCTTACATTTTATGGTATCAGACTTGACAGCGGTGATCTTGCTTACTTATCTAAGAAAGCAAGAAAGATGCTTGATGAAGCAGGATTCCCGGATGCAGTTATATCAGCATCCAGTGACCTTGATGAATATCTTATCGACAGTCTTAAGGCACAGGGAGCTAAGATTACATCATGGGGCGTAGGAACTAATCTTATAACATCAAAGGATTGTCCTGCATTTGGTGGTGTATACAAACTGGCAGCAGTATGGAATGAGGAAAAGAATGAATTCACTCCTAAGATTAAGATTTCAGAGAATACAGTTAAGATAACCAATCCTGGAAATAAGACGGTATTTCGTATGTATGATGTGGAAACACACAAGATTCTTGCAGATGTAATAGCATTAGTGGGTGAGACATTTGATGAGACTAAGGACTTGTTGATATTTGACCCAATTGAGACATGGAAGAAGACATTATTAGAGGCAGGAACATATACTGTCCGCGAGATAATGGTTCCAGTATTTGAGCGTGGTGTATGTGTATATGAATCACCAGCTGTTATGGATATTCAGAAATATTGCAGAGATGAACAGAATACATTGTGGGATGAGACGAGACGTCTTGTTAATCCTCATGAAGTATATGTTGATTTATCAGATAAGTTATTTGATGTTAAGAAGGGACTTCTTGACAGCTACCATGTAGGACGTAAAGACAGATATTAGTGGAGGTACATGTGGATAATAATTACAAAGAGACAGCTAAAGTAAATGGATTGGCTATTGCGGGATTGATTTTGACAATAGCAGCATTTTCACTTCTATGTGTGGATTTTATAGGAATATTTGTTGGAGCGTTAGGCTTCATTCTTTGCCTGGTATCAAGAAGAAAGGAAACAGAGAAGGCATTTTCATCAGTGGCAGTTGCAGGAATTGCAATTGGAGCATTTGTAGTTTCATTGGGATTATGTATTCTTGTTATTTCATACATTTCCTTAAGAATGCAGTACTCATAGATTTTTACAGATAAATTGAATAATAAGTATAGAGACACCGATATACACATAGGACATCCTAAAATGTATATAAGGTGTCTTTTTTTTGCTCAAAATGTGGATAGAGTAAGAGAGCATAAAAAGTAAGTAGCACACAATAATGTACACAGCAAATGCGTTATAGTGAACGGCATTTACAATATGTCCTGAAAACAGGATAGCTATTGCATGTGTTCCTCCACATCCGGGACAATAATATCCTGTAAGTTCATGAAATGTGCAGGGAATTTCAGGCAGTGAGATACTAAATAAATGTATGACAAAATAGGCGGATACAAGTATTGCACCACCTATCAGGCCTAATATATATAGTGTCATTTCCACAGGGTAATCTCTTAACTTCTGTAGCATAATTACTTAGTTCCACTGAGTGCATCGTTAACATACTGTGCTTTAATATCCTTGGCCTTGGTTTTGCAAAGACCATTTTGAAGCTCAGGAATATTAGTGGTTCCAGCTTCCTTAGCCTTTCTGTAATATTCACACTTGTAGTTAATCAGGTCCAGTGATTTTTGAAGAATCTTAATCTGTCTCTCTGTATCTTCCTTGCGTTCAAGGAACATCTCATATCTCTTGTCTATGGTTGAATCACCTTCGCTGCACCATTCAAAAAACACCTTAATATCCTTAAGCTGCATTCCGGTTGCCTTAAGGCAGTCAATCATGTTAAGAGTTTTCAAATCATTTTCAGAGAAAAGACGAATGTTGCCGGGTGTACGCTCAACCATTGGCAGCAGTCCGCTCTTATCGTAGTATCTTAGTGCTGAAATAGAAATGTTTATCTTGTCGGAAACCTCTCCGATGGTATATTTCTTATCGCTCATATTGTTCACACCTCGTTCAATCTTATGGATTATAATGCTGTACCTAAAGTAAACTTTAGCTGAATTAATAATAGTCTATATTGAGGAAAAGGTCAATATTAGGATTGACGGTTTATGATAGAAAATATATACTATTAATAGTACAAAAGTGTAGGGAAATTAGTAAACAAAGGAGAAAAAGCAAATGAAACAAAAAAGATCAATTAAAGGAAAGTTAATTGTATTTATGCTGCCACTTATTATTTTAGTATTTGGAAGCGTCTTTTGGGTAACGGCATATAGTAGTACTTGATAATACATATGATCAGATTGCATTGTCATCAACAGCTGTCGAGGGCAAGATATCAAGCCAGATAAGCGAGACTATCGGAATCATGAGAAGTATCAAGGAATCAATAGAGTTAACATGCGAGGACAAGGATGCAATTGAAAAATATTTATTTAGTATTGCAGATGCTTATCCTGATACTATACCTACCGGAATCTATTGCGGACTAGAGGACGGAACATATATTGATAAAATGTGGACACCGGATGCTGACTGGGTAATGAAGGACAGACCTTGGTACAAGGATGGTCTAAAGGCAGATGACGTAACCTTTGGGGAAACATATCTTGATTCAAGCACCGGCAATTATATAGTATCCGTTTATGCTAACATCAAGGATACTAAGGATAATGTTATTGGTGTAATATCAGCAGATGTACAGCTTAATGACATGGACGCAATGCTTCGTGAACAGAAGATTCTTGATCACGGCTATGCATATATTGTAGATGCTTCAAGTGGAATTATATTTGGTAATTCACATAATGAGGAAGCAAATGGAAATGATATTAGGACTTTATCTGATAATGTTTCAAAGAAAATTGTGAATATGCAGGAAAATGATGAATACAGCAATCTTGAGCAGATAGGAAATCAGTATATTTATCTGTATAAGATAGAGGGCAGTAATTTCATTTCAGTATGCCAGGTACCGGATTCAGATGTTGAGGAAACAGTTTTATCAGTGGAGAGAGCTTCACTTATATTCTCAGCAATCGGTATA
Organism: uncultured Lachnospiraceae bacterium; assembly: GCA_964492545.1. Taxonomy (GTDB): domain Bacteria; phylum Bacillota; class Clostridia; order Lachnospirales; family Lachnospiraceae; genus RGIG1934. The sequence goes on along the minus strand of CAZBKO010000019.1, from coordinate 7,246 downwards.
GTTATCTTATGTATTGCAATTATAATTTTATTAAATATAATACCATAATCCGTGAAACTCATATAAAAAATATGTATTGGAAACCACATATTTTAACGGGTTGATTAGTTTTTTGTTCTATGTTTCAAAATCACCCAAGCTGTACTTGAAAGCTCTGGTGTTATAGAAAACACTAAAACATCATTTGATGATATCAATACTACCATGCACAGCATTGCAAAGGATATGGAGACTGTTACAGATGCAATTCATTCAATTGACAGTGTTGCTATGGATATAGTTGCAGGAACCGAGGAACAGACTGCAGGCACTCAGGTGATTTTATCAACCTGTGAAAGTGTAATGAAAATAGCAGATAATTTTGAGAAGAGCGGTGATGACATGCTTACATCAAGCGACGAGCTCAGAAATTTATCAGATGAGCTTAACGAACAAATCGGTAAATTCACATTGAATTAACAGGAAACACAACTAAAAGAATGGAAAAATTAGCATATGAAGAAATTATTTTATAGCTGGGCATTTGTGGATAATGAGCATAAATGCAGCTACAAGGATACATATTTTGGAAAACGGGCAGATGAAGTAGCAGATACAAATTTATCTATGGTTAAGACGATATCCATATTTATATCATTTATTGGTATAGTGGTTATTGCTATGGCATTTACATTTTTTGCTGCACCATTGCTGGCGCTCATTTATGTTATGATAATTTGTCTTGAAATGATAGCATATGCCTGCGCGGCCTTTATTTGCAAAATGAAACAAAGAGTCCATGCAAGCTATGTTTTATCATCCATATATTTGTTTCATATGTTATTAATAAGCTCAATTCTGGGAACGGTATACAGCACAAAGGAATCGGCACTTGTTTTTGCAGTTATACTTGTAATTTCACAGATTATATTTGTGATGCCGCCAATTTTGACAACCTGTATGGGAAGTCTATCGCTTGCATTAACATTTGTATTAAGCTATTTTGCAAAGACAGCTGAATATTTCAGAACAGATATACTTAATTGCTCCTGTGTGTTTTTGCTATCAATATTGATTGGATGGAAAATTACTAAGATACGTGTGGAGGAGGCTGATTCAAGAAATAGAGCGATTCAGTTAAGTAGAGAGCTGGAGAATCTAAGTATGGTCGACCAGCTGACGAACCTTGGAAACCACCGCAGTTTTCAGAAAAAATATTATGATTTATATGATGAATTGAGAAATACTACGGGAAAAATTGGAATTATTATGATGGATATTGATAAGTTTAAAATGTACAATGACAGCTACGGACATTTACAGGGTGATGACTGCCTCAGACAGGTGGGAGAATGCTTTGGCAAGCTTCAAAATGAAAATGTACAGGCGTTTAGGTTTGGTGGAGAGGAATTTGTTGTAATTGTGCAGGGAGAAGAATGCAGCAATATAAGAGAGATTGCTGAGGCATATAGAAAATCAATTGAGGATAGAGCAATTATTCATGAATATTCACCTGTTAGCAACGTGGTCACAATAAGTGTGGGTGTGTGTCTTGGAAGTCCATCAGTAATTACGCTTCCTATGCAGTTAGTTGATATGGCAGATCGAGCATTATACTTAAGCAAAAATGCCGGCGGGAATACAGTTACAGTATGCTGACAAATTTGTGCAAAGAATGACAGGAATAATTTACAGAGTGGTTGTACAATGTCTTTACAGACGAAGGGAGACATTTTATGGATTGGATGGAGAGCATTAGAAGCACGATTAATTATCTGGAGGATAACATATACAATGTAGATGAGGATATAAAGGTGGCAGAGTATGTTGGAGTTTCTTCATTTTATTTACAGAAGGGATTCAGCATAATTACAGGCTATTCCATGGCGGAGTATCTTAGAAACAGACGCCTGTATATGGCTGCCCTTGATGTTATCAAAGATGATGAAAAGGTTATCGATATAGCTTTTAGGTATGGATATGATACGCCGGAAAGTTTTACCAAAGCATTTACAAGATTTCATGGCGTATCTCCTATTCAGCTTAAAAAGAATCCATCTAAGATGCAGATCTTTCTTCCGCTGACAATAAGAATTGATGTACAAGGAGGAAATCACATGGATTATGTAATTGAAAAGGTAACTGGATTTAAGCTAGTAGGTTTTGAGAGAGAGTTCTCAATGGATACAAGCTATGCTGAAATACCAAAGTTTTGGCAGGAATTTTCTGAAAAATATATGGATAGGTTATGTTCAGGAGTGAAACCGGAAAATGATGTTGAGGAAACAATTTGTAACTGTATGGTGGGCATGTATGGTATATGCATAGATGATATTGGAGGAAACGGCAGGTTCAGATATTTGATAGCTGGTGAGTATACGGATGGCGAGGTGCCGGAAGGCATGGTATCATATGAATTCCCGGAACTCACATGGGCAAAGTTCAAATGCGTTGGACCACTTCCAGGCTCACTTCAGTCAGTCAATACTAAACTTTTCAGTGAGTGGCTGCCGGGAAATCCGGACTATGAAGTTTCTTTTGGAGCTAACATTGAATGGTATGGAGATGGTAACCCACAGTCAGTTGATTATGAGAGTGGAATATGGGTGCCGGTAAAGCATAAATAATGACTTTCAAGAGTATTAGGATATGAAATAATTGTCCTAATACTCTTTTTAGTTAGCAGTTGTGTGCTTGCCAGATACATACTTTAGTGATATTGTAAATATGGAGTTGGAAATGTTATTAAATGGTTATTTTGAATATGTTGGGGAAAAACCTAACTTTTTCAAAGAAAATATAGTGGAACTATAGCTGCATTTTGTGGTTCGAAGCAGAATTACAATGAGGATAATAACGGCCAACAATCATAATATTGGCTTCTGGTGGATTATATAGATGAGAACGAAATGAGAATGCCGGAGACAACGAAAAAGGTGGTGTATGTTAATCAATGATATATTTATCAGAATTCAAATTTCCACTTCAGGATGAGGAAGATGATTTTTTCTTTAATCTGAGAAGAACCTGTTATGATTCATTCTATCCGTTTAGAATATTGTCGAAACATAATTTAAGACAAATAGATTTCGAGCCTGTTACGATATTATATGGCGGAAATGGTTCAGGTAAAACCACAGCTCTTAATGTAATAGCACAGAAACTTGAACTGGAGCGTGATACATTGTATAACAGATCAAATTTCTTTGAGGAGTATCTTAAGATGTGTGATTACGAGACGGAGCGCAGCATACCAAATGGCAGCAGAATTATTACAAGTGATGATGTATTTGATTATATGCTTAACCTTCGAAATATCAATGAGGGAATTAATAGAAAACGTGAAGATTTGTTTGAGGATTATCTGGAATCTAAATATTCAAAGTTTGCTTTTAATTCTTTGGAAGATTATGATAAACTGAAAAGATCAATTCATCAAGAAGTAAAACGCAGTCAAAATACATCAGAGATAATCTTATGGATAATGTGAGAGAACATTCCAATGGTGAGAGTGCATTTATATATTTTCAAGAAAAGATAAAGGAAAATGCTTTATATTTGTTGGACGAGCCTGAGAACAGTCTGTCACCGGAAAGACAGCAGGAGTTAATGAAATTTATTGAGGAGTCAGTAAGATTTTTCGGTTGTCAGTTCGTAATAGCTACGCATTCCCCATTTCTATTATCTATGAAGAATGCTAAGATATATGATATGGATGAAGAAACAGTTGATATAAAGGATTGGACAGAGCTGCCAAATGTGAGAGCATATTATGATTTTTTCAAGAAACATGAGAAGGAATTTTATTAAATGAGTAAAATAACAGGTATAGAGCAACATATAAAAACAGTCCTAAAGCTTAGTATTCCAGCGATTCTTGCGGAAATAAGTTCTGTTGTTATGCAATACATAGATGCTGCCATGGTTGGAAGCCTTGGAGCTAATCAAACAGCTTCAATCGGATTGGTATCCACATCAACATGGCTTGTAGGTGGCTTATGCATAGGCGCAGCAACGGGATTTTCAGTTCAGGTTGCGCAATTTATAGGGGCCAAAAAAAAGGATGATGCAGCAAATGTATTGAGGCAATCCATAATTTGCTGCATGATATTAAGTATATTAATAGCATTGGCCGGAAGTATTATAAGCTTTGAATTACCATTATGGCTTGGTGGAGAGAAGGCAATACGAAGAGATGCAACAATGTATTTTCTAATATATTCATTATCCATGCCGGCGGTACAGTTTAGATACCTAGGAGGAAGCATGCTGCAGTGCAGCGGTGATATGAAAACTCCAAGTATATTGAATGCCGTAATGTGTGGCCTTGATGTAATATTTAATGCAGTATTAATATTTCCCACAAGACAGATAAGCTTGGGTAAATTAAGCCTTAAATGCTATGGCGCAGGTTTGGGAGTTGAGGGTGCAGCGCTTGGAACAGCATTGTCAGAGCTGATAATTGCCATCATTATGATGTGGTATCTGTGTACGCGCTCCAAAAATATGCAGCTTAGTCCTAAGGGAAGCTGGAAAATACAGAGTAAATGTATGAAGAATGCAGCATATATTGCACTGCCTATGACTTTTGAACATACAGTAATGTGTGGGGCACAGGTAATGTCCACTCACATTATTGCGCCGCTTGGAACTGCGTCTGTTGCCGCTAATTCTTTGGCAGTTACGGCGGAGAGCTTCTGTTATATGCCGGGTTACGGAATAGCATCAGCAGCCACAACGCTGGTTGGACAAAGCATAGGTGCCGGCAAAAAGGAACAGGCAAGACATTATGCCAGACTGTCACTTGCATTGGGAGTAGTGATTATGTCATTTCTCGCGGTGTTTATGTTCTTATTTGCACCACAGATAATGGCAATGCTAACACCAGACAAGGGAGTGCAGAAGCTTGGCACAACAGTTCTTAGAATTGAGGCATTTGCAGAGCCATTATATGCCACATCAATAGTTGTAACAGGAGCCCTCAGAGGAGCAGGCGATACACTTGTTCCAAGTATTTTGAATCTCATAAGCATGTGGGGAATAAGAATATTACTTGCATTTATACTAGCACCACATTTTGGACTTACAGGTGTGTGGATAGCAATGTGTGTTGAACTGTGTGCAAGAGGTGTGCTGTTCCTAATAAGACTGCTAAGAGAAAAATGGCTTGAAAAAAGAGTAATTGTTTAGAAGCGTTCATGCGTGGAGGAAAAAATGAAGAATAAGAGAATAATATTGTGTGTATTGGGAATTTTGATGTTGCTTATGTGTGAAACAGTGTTTGTACGCACTACAGCATATGCATCACAGGGGAGAACATATTACGTTTCGGTAAATGGAAATGATAAAGCAAATGGTACACTTAGCAGACCATTTAAAACAATAAACAGAGGAATAAAGGCTCTCAGGGCAGGTGATACACTGATTATACGAAAAGGAACATACAGGGAAAAAGTAAGTATTCCAAGCTCAGTTAAGGGAAAACGTGACAGTGAAATTACAATCAGAAGTGAGAAAAATGAGCGTGTAATCATCAGTGGCAGGAATATGAAATCTCCGGTACTTATGCGAATCGAGGGCGCAAAATATATAAATATATCAGGTTTAGAATTTGCAAATGCCAGAGGGCAGGATGCATGTGCGATATATGTAGGCCCAGGAACAAGCAATTTTCAAATAAAGGATAACAGAATTTACAATATATCAGTTCCAAATCCTAAAAAGCCTGACAGCTGTGCCAATTGCATTATACTATTTGGTGATAGTGCGAAATCATCCATCAAAAATGGTACAATATCAGAAAATAGCATTTACAACTGTAAGACAGGCTGGGCAGAATGCATATCAGTAACAGCAAATGTAAAAAATATTTCCATAAGCAATAACTATATTTCCAACACTGGTAATATCGGAATTGATGTATCGGGAAACTATGGTTACTGTTCCAGCCCATCAAGAGATTTTCCAAGAAATATAGAGATAACCGGGAATACAGTTACAAAATGCATTTCACCTAATGCTACGTCCTATGGAATATATGTGGATGGTGGTCAGAATGTGACAATAAGTGACAACATGGTCACAAAATGCAGTGGGGGAATAGAGATTGGAGCTGAAAGAAAACCATCGCTATATAAGTATTCAACTAAGAATATCAAAGTAAAGAATAATGTCATAAGAAATAATATAGAAAATGGCGTTACTGTCGGTGGATATAAGAAAAATTTGGGCTGGGTACTTAATGTAACAATTGAAAAAAACAGAATACTCAGCAATAATACGGAGATAACGCTGGCAAAGTGCAATAAGGTAAAAATACGAAAAAATAAGTTTTTGACAAACCTCAAGGAATCCCAAATAATTGATTATGCACTAGGCAGAAAATACGTAAAAAATATGGTATTCATTAAATGATAATATTTGACAATAAAAGTATAAAAATTTATAATTAATGATATGAGATAACTAAATATAAGTAATAATCTCTCGGAATCTCTAAGCCAGTATTTATAAGGCTTTCAGATTCCTTTTTTATAAAATCCCCCACTTTTTTTGCCAAATTAGCTTGACATCTACATCGAAAAATGCGGCGCTTCGCGCCTATTGATTAATAAGTACCGTCGCTCGCGGCGACAATCATTTTTCGATATGGAGGCGATTTTTATGTTACCTATTAACTGTGGTAGCCATACTGACTACCAAAACTTTGTTGTTACAAATCTTCGTAAATATTATCCTAACCCGGATTCCATTGCCCGTTCCACCTGGGATATCATTGACCGCTTTTGGAATCTTGATTTATCTTTTACAGATTCTTATATGCAAAGTAAATACTCTAAGTATGGTCCTGCTCCTAGAACTCCTTCTTGTATGCAGCGTTCCTATCTTTTGTCCATTGATTTCAAAGTTCCTTCTCCAACAGACTGGGCTGCTCAGCTTAAAATCAATCCTCTTTACGCCATTCTCAGTGGATTTGAGTTTGGCAATACTCCTGGTGTAGGTACTTTTTATGACTTCTTTAATAGGATATGGGATTCTAATGAGAATCATCTATCTCCACATATTCATCCACTAAAAGTGAAAGTGAAAAAGCCAAAAGCAAAAGGTACTAAAGCGGATTCTGTTGAGAAAGTCACTGTAGAACAGCTTCTTCCTGAACTTGAAAATACTGTGTTTCACATTGACGATCAACCTTATAATTCATTATTTAAACGTAACTGTTCAGAACCCCCTTGGGGAACTAATTAATTTTTGTACAAAACAGAGA
>CAZBKO010000018.1:0-29001 GCA_964492545.1 uncultured Lachnospiraceae bacterium | reverse complement strand
CAGGTATTGAATTTTCAAGGTGCATAGCTAATTTCTATGTGCGAAGTTTGAGTTAGTGAAATTAATATTGCCTGTGCTGTACTATTTGCCATAATAACTATAGCCATTATTATTAAATCATATGTTTTGCCTGAATATACAGAAGATGAGGAATGCTGATGAAGAATTTAAGAATTAAGTCTGCGAGGGCAGCACTGGATTTATCCCAGCAGGATTTAGCAGATAAGGCGGGTGTATCCAGGCAGACTATAAATGCCATTGAAAAAGGAGATTATAATCCAACAATCAAGCTGTGTCTGGCGATTTGTCACATTTTAGGCAAATCACTTGATGAGTTATTTTGGGAAGATGAAGTGCAGTAATTGCATGTCATATATGTGTCGGCGGCAAAGACACTAAAAAATTCAAAAATGCCGCAGAAATGAGGAAATATGTCTTTAGAAGTAAATAATATTGTTAAGAAGTATGGGGAAAAGGTAGTAGTAAATGATTTGAGCTTTAAGATGGAAAAGCCGGGGGTATATGCATTACTGGGAACAAATGGTGCCGGAAAAACAACAACTATTAGAATTATTTTAGGTATGCTTTCTCATGAAGGCGGAGAGGTACTTTGGAATGGAAAAACACTTGATCCAATGGTTACAAATGTTGGATATCTTGCTGAAGAGAGAGGTTTATATCCAAAATATACACTTATGGACCAGCTTCTTTATTTTGCAAAGCTTAAGGGGGTTTCCAAAAAGACAGCAGAAAAGAAGATAGAATATTGGTCAAAAAGACTTAAGGTAGAGGAGTATATTTATCCTGATAAGGTGGAAAATACCGGAAAGAAAATGAAGTTATCAAAGGCAAAGCCTAAGAAAAAGACAGCAGATCAGTTGTCAAAGGGTAATCAGCAAAAAATCCAGCTTATGGCTGCACTTTTATCTGACCCTGAAATCATTGTTCTTGATGAGCCGTTAAGTGGACTTGATCCTGTAAATGCTGATCTTTTCAAGGATATAATCAACGAAGAAATTTCAAAAAATAAATATATTATTATGTCTAGTCATCAGATGGAGACAATCGAGGAATTCTGTACAGATATAACTATACTCAATCGTGGAAATGCTGTTCTTCAGGGAAATCTTAATGATATTAAGAAAAGCTATGGACGTGTTAATATGTTTGTTAAGTGTGAGGAAGAAATTGGTGATTACATTGCAAATGCCGGATTTGTAGACGTTAATAAGACAGCAGAGGGATATTACATAAAGGTTACCGGGGAAGAACAGGCTATGAAATTCCTAAAAACACTTACCGAAAATAATGTTTCTGTTATAAAATTCGAGCTTAGAGAGCCATCTTTACATGAAATATTTGTTGAGAAAGTAGGTAGTGAGAATGAAGAAAAATAATTTCACCGGGTGGAAGGATGTGTTTTGGTTCACACTTTCACAAAATTTTAAAAGCAAATCAACAATAATTACAACAGCGATTTTTCTTGTGATTGCCATCGCTTCACTGCCGGTAATGAGTATGATTAATGGAAATGGAAGCGTGTCACCGAGTTCAATTAAAAATATTGCTATCATTAATAATACAGATATTGATTTGACTGAGTCAATAGGATATGTGCTTGGAGAACATGATCAATATAAGAAAATTGAGTACACAATAGCAGATACTGATAAGGAAACAGAAGAAGAAAAACTTAATTCTGATGATAAAGCCAAATCAGATATGCTGATGGTATTTGATTATGATGAGGAAAAAGGATTTAGTGCTCAGTTTGAGTATGGCGAAAAGACAGATATTTCCCGAGATGATGCGGAAAACTATATATCTGATTTTGAAATGGAATTTGGAATGATTATGGCAAATTCCCTGGGTATTACAGAGGAACAATTAGATGCTGTTAATCAGAGTGTTGATACAGAGGTTAAGACCTATGACCAAGAAGATATCAATGAAAATGGTGACAACGAAGAAAAAGATAGTGACAGTGATATGAATAAGTATTCAGTGGTTTTATTTATGATTACAGTTATGGTTTTCATAGTTGCAATATCTGGTGAAGGTGTTGCCGGAGTCATTATTACAGAAAAAACATCGAAAATTGTTGAATATCTTTTAACATCCATAAAACCAATGGCAATAATCATTGGAAAAGTAATTGCTGTATTTGCTACAACGGTAATAGAAATACTTATATTTGTAATAGGATTTGTATTATCATATCTGTTAAATGACGTTATATATGGTTCGTTTTTAAGTAAAAACATACCTGCTAATTTAAAGGGAGTACTTAACACTGATGTGCTAAGCGGACTTAATGCAGTTAATATTATTATCGCACTTGTTGTTCTGCTGATGGGTATACTTTTCTATGAAATGTTAGGTGGACTGGTTGGCTCAACAGTTAATAAGCTTGAGGAAATGGCAGAGGGAATGAAGATATACACATTTACCATGTTAATCGGTGCCTATCTTGGAATTGGTCTGGCCATGGCTTATATGTTTGATTCATGTCCTGCAGCACTGATGATTGGTGCATGTATTTTCCCTATTTCAGCACCATTTTGCCTTCCGGGATTTATGATGGTTGGAGAAATAGGCTTATTACCAGGTGCTATAGCAGTAATCTGCATGGCATTATCTTTAGCTCTTATAACAATATTTACATCTAATGTGTATGAGGAAATCATTTATCATAATGGCGAAAAACTGAAGATATCAGATGTAATCCGAATATATAAGAATAATAAAAAGGGGGTACAATAATATGAGTACTTCAAAAAAGAAAGGTGCTTTTTTCGGGTGGAACAATGTGCTTTCGTTTACCCTGAGGCAGCAGATTTCGGCAGGTAAATTCAAATTAGTTACAGTAATAGTTGCAATAATAGCACTTGTGGGCTTATCAGCCATAAACATTATTGTATCATTGGTAGGTGATGACAAGAAGGCAGAGCTTACAATGAAAGAAGTAATTGTTTGTGATGAAACAGGAATTATAAATGATAATTTTGATACATTTTCAACTATGTACGAGGAGGAAGCAAAAGATATTAAGCTGACTCTTGATAATTCAGATTTGAAAACAATAGAAGAAAAGTATCTTGAAGAAAAGGATAGCGTCATTATCCACACCTATGAAGATAAGTCTGAGGATAAAAAAGTATATAAGCTTGAAATGCTGATTCCCGATAAAAGTAATGTATCAAAGGATAGCGGAGATGAGTTCCTTGATATGTTTGAAGGATATTTCTCAAACATGAAGCTGGTTAATTCCGGTATTGATATGGAAAAGCTTGTGACAATATTAACACCAGTAAATGCAACTGTAAGTCAGACAGGCGAGGATGCTGATACAATGGGTGAGGAGCTGGTAAAAATTGGAGTGCCAATGATATTTGTACTCCTTATGTACATGATGCTTCTTATGTATGGACAGAGTATAAGCAAGTGTGTTATTTCAGAAAAATCATCAAAGCTTATGGAAACAATGCTTACTACAGTTAGACCATATGCAATTATAACAGGAAAGGTTCTTGGAATGGCATGTGTGGCAATAGGCCAGATGACATTGTGGGTTGTGATGGGCGTCGCAGGCTTCCTGATTGGTGATAAGATAGCGGCAGCAGTGACACCGGGCTATAAAAATATAGTGTTGGAGGTTATTAATCTTGTTAGGGAGGATGCAGGAAATGCATTTACACCATATTCAGTTATTATGTTTTTAGTAGCTATGTGTATGGGATTTGTTTTGTATTGTATACTGGCAGCACTTGTGTCAGCGGGAGCAAAGAGAGCGGAGGAGCTTAACAATTCATTAGCAATATACAATCTCATTGTTGTTGGTGGATTTCTCTTAACCTATATGCTGCCACTTAAGAATGGTTCATTTGCTGACAAGGTAGATTTAATTCCACCACTTGCAGTTTTTAAGTTACCAACAGATATTTTACTTGGACAGATTAGCATTGCAAATACCCTTGTAAGCCTTGTACTTATGGTAATTACCATGTTTGTACTTGTTATTTTTACAGGTAAAATATATAAGAAAAAGATATTTTAGTATAAAAAGGACTTTTAAAATGACGAGAAAGTTGGTATTATAGACTATAAGAATTTAGTGAGCTCTGGAGGAAATATGCAGATTACATATAGCATGCTGACAGATCCGGGAGATAGAAAGAATAATGAGGATTGTATCGGCGAATATGAATTTAATAATGAATACTGCTTTGCGGTGGCTGATGGACTTGGAGGACATGAACGTGGAGAAGTAGCTTCAAGACTGGTGGTCGATACCACAGGAGAAGTATTTAATCAGGAAGGCTATAGCGAATATTTTCTTAGAGAAGCATTTGAAGTAAGTCAGGAAAGGCTTATGGATAAGCAGGCGCGTGAGGATGCTTATGATGAGCTTAAGACAACCTTGACAATGCTTGTAATTGGAGATAACAAGGTTGGATGGGGTCATGTAGGAGACTCGAGACTATATAGATTCAAGGCAAGAAAGATATCTGATCAGACCAAGGATCATTCTGTACCACAGATGCTTGTTACGATTGGTGAGATAAGTGAGAAGGATATAAGAAATCATCCTGACAGAAGCAGATTACTCAAGGTTATGGGAGTTGAGTGGGATAGACCTAAATATGATGTAGTTGAGGAGGACTCTGTAGAAACAGGGGATTCCTTCCTCATTTGCACAGATGGATTTTGGGAATTGATTGATGAGAAACAGATGCTTACGTGTCTTAAAAAGGCGGCGAATGTTGAAGAATGGCTTGTCTTGATGACTGATATTGTGAAGCAGGCAGGAGAGAATAGAAATATGGACAATTATTCAGCAATAGCAGTGTGGATAAGAGAATAATCTATTTGCAAATAGCCTTCAAAAGTGTTATACTGAAAATAGACAGAATTATATAATACTACGTAGGGAGGAGTACATATGAGCAACATTAATCCATCGTGTTTATGCCCAGGCTGTATGGCAGTTTTGGATGAACCAGAATTACCTTGTCCATTGTGTGGGTTTGACAAGACAACTTATTCACCATCACCTAGAAGTTTGAGACCATTTACTATATTGAAAGAGAAGTATATGGTAGGAAGTGTAATAGGCGAAGGTGGTTTTGGTATTACATATATTGGATTTAACCTAGAACTTGGACAGCCTGTAGCTATTAAGGAGTATTTTCCATCTGAATTGGCTACAAGAGATGCGGCAGTTGATAGTGCACTTAGCATTTTCGCAGGAGAGAGTACAGAATTATTCAAAGAGGGATTGGAGAAGTACCTCAGAGAAGCTAGAAATCTTACGATGTTTGCAGATTTACCAGGTATTGTTACTGTTAAGGATTTCTTTTTTGAGAATGAGACAGCATACATAATAATGGAATACATCAATGGTATGACACTTAAGCAGTATCTTACTAAGTGTGGCGGTACCATGAAGCAGAATGAGGTTATCAAGTTAATGAAGCCTGTGCTCGAATCAATGGTTAAGATTCATGAGACAGGTATGATACATAGAGATATTAGCCCTGATAATATAATGATAACTAAGAGTAAGCAGATTAAGCTTACTGATTTTGGCGCAGCGCGAGTTACTAACAGTGAAGACCATAAGAGTATTACCGTTGTACTTAAGCGTGGTTATGCACCGGAAGAGCAATATAGAGCCAAGGGAAGTCAGGGACCATGGACAGATGTCTATGCATTGTGTGCAACAATGTACAGAATGATATCAGGAGTAACACCACAGGAAGCTTTAGAGAGAATTATTGAAGATAATGTTGAACCATTATCTAAGTTTGATGCGAATATATGGCCTGAGACTGAATACGCCATTATGAAAGGATTATCACTTAGAGCTGAGGACAGATATCAGAATGTCAACGATTTGATAGATGCTTTATACTATAGTGTTTTGGAAACAGATGCATCAGGTAATAAGCGGATGGTCGTTACAGGAAGACCGGATGCTCCAGCACCGGCAGCACCTGTACAACCTAAGCCACAGGAAGATTTTGAGAGCAAGAAGATTGTTGTAAGTATTGGAGTTCCTAAGACTGAAACAGCCGCAGAACCTGTACGTGTACAGCCTATAGCACAGCCAACACCTGTGCAGCCAATTGCACAACCAGTTGAAACACCAACACCTGTGCAACCAGTTGAAACACCAGCTACACCACAGCCAGTGTCACAGCCTGTAGCAGCACCAGCACCAGCACCACAACCAGTGTCACAGCCTGTAGCAGCACCAGCACCACAGCCTGTTCAGGAAAAGGCACAGAATAACGAGGTTAAGCTGACAGAAGCTGAGATTGCAGTTCAAAAAGCTGTTGAAGCAGGCAAGAAAGCCAAAGAAGGTGGTTCATTCTTTAAGTCAACACTTAAGAAGATTATTAAGCTTCAGCTTGGTAAGGTTAGATTTGAAGATGATATTACAGAGCTTGATGTTGAACATATGGACGTTGGAAGTATTCAGGTACTTGAGAAATGCCCTGAGTTACAGAAGCTTATTCTTAGTAATAATATGGTTAGTGATGTTACACCACTTATGAAATGTAATAAGTTAACATACCTAGCACTTAGAAATACTAGAGTAACTGATATTTCAGCATTAGCAATACTTGACAAGTTAACATATCTTGACTTATGGGGAACCAATATTTCCAGTATTGCATCTCTTGCAGGACTTCAAAATCTTAAGTATTTGAATGTTAAGAATACTAATATTACTAAGGCACAGGTGGATGAATTCCATAATATCGTACCTAACTGTAAAATTGATTTTTAATAATATAATTGTATAATTTAGAATCTCTGCTATGTTTAGCGGAGATTCTTTTATATACATAATAAGTGTATTAGAAATGAGGAAAATATGAAGATAATAGATGATATCAAGAATGAAGTTAAAAAGGTAATTGTAGGTAAAGATGAGATTATAGAACAGATTCTTGCAGCAATTTTGGCTGGAGGACATATACTCCTTGAAGATGTGCCAGGTGTAGGTAAGACAACACTTGCACTGGGATTTTCAAAAGCAATGTCCCTTGATTACAGGAGAATGCAGTTTACTCCGGATGTTTTACCATCAGATGTAACAGGTTATTCTATGTTTAATATGAAGACCAATGAGTTTGAATACAAAAAAGGTGTTGCAATGACAAATCTTTTGCTTGCCGATGAAATTAACAGAACTTCCCCTAAAACCCAGGCAGCTTTACTTGAAGTTATGGAAGAAAGCAGCGTTACTGTTGATGGAAGCACACATAACCTTCCGGAACCATTTATTGTGATTGCGACACAGAACCCTATTGGATATGTAGGAACACAGAAATTGCCTGAATCACAGCTTGATAGATTTATGGTTAAGCTATCAATGGGATATCCGGATATTGAGAATGAAATACAGGTGTATATGGGAAAAAGCTATTCATCGCTGGATAGCGTTAACAGCGTGATTTCATCTGAAGAGTTAATTAAGATGAGACAGGAAGTGGCACAGGTAAGCATGGATCAAAGTATATACAGATATATTGCAATACTTGTTGAAAGAAGCAGACAGGATGAATACGTTGGACTTGGTATAAGCCCTAGAGGTGGTATAGCTCTTGTGAAAATGTCAAAAGCAATGGCGTATATGAATGATAGAAGCTATGTAATACCGGAGGATGTAATTAATAGTATTGAGGCAGTAACATATCATAGAATTGTTTTAAATTCAAAAGCTAAGGCAAATGGAATGACAGTTAAAGATGTTATGGATGCCATAAGAAAATCTGTAAATATGCCTGAGGGAATGGAGAAATAGCAGAGGAAAGGAAACACATATATGATTACCGGTATTATTAATTACCTGATTCTACTTGTTATATCAGTATTTGGATTATTATTTTATCATAACTATGTAATGATGCTGTTGGTGGCTGTCATACTATGTCTTCCTGTAATTTTTGCATTTTGTACAAAGGACATATCAAAAAAGTTACATGTTTCAATTGAAACAAAGCAGCAGAATGTGGCAAGAAATCATGACATTGAGCTTAATATATCTATAGATAACAGGTCGTTTTTTTCTTCCGACAATATTGAGCTTAGATTGAAGATATTTAATACATATTATGGTAATGAAGAAATGATTAGCCTGACAGTCCCGGCAACAGCCAGAGAAACAAGAAATGTTAACTGGAAATTTTCAAGTAAATATTGTGGAAGAATAGTGATTTCAATTGAATCAGTCAAGGTTAATGATATTATGCACATTTTTAACAGAGTATGTCCAAATACTTCAGATACAGAGATAATTGTTATGCCTGAGCAGATTAAGATTGACAACAAGCTGCAGCTTATAAGTGAGGGCGATGGAAAAGAAGAGCAGGTACAGTACAGAAAAGGAAATGATGTGTCAGAAATATCTGAAATAAGGGAATACACCGAAGGCGACAAGATGCAGATGATACATTGGAAAGCCAGTGCTAAACAGGGAAAAATTATGGTAAAGGAATATAGCATGCCTTTTACAAATGAGTTCATTATTGTACCTGAGATGTATTATGATGGCGTTAATCCTAGTAAGCTTGATCATGTTATAGATGTTTTATATTCATATGCTTTGGAGTTCTTAAGAGATGGACGCCAATTTTACATTGGCTGGATAAATGCAGCAACAGGTGAAATATTTTCAACAAAAATTGACTCGGAA
Organism: uncultured Lachnospiraceae bacterium; assembly: GCA_964492545.1. Taxonomy (GTDB): domain Bacteria; phylum Bacillota; class Clostridia; order Lachnospirales; family Lachnospiraceae; genus RGIG1934. The sequence goes on along the minus strand of CAZBKO010000018.1, from coordinate 20,294 downwards.
ATAGATGTAAATACAACAATAAAGCAGCTGTTTTACTCAGAACTGGAAAAACAGCCAAAACAGACAGAAGAATATTTTGACGGATACGGAAGATTTGAAGGAAAAACAGTGGTATATGTAGGAGAGGCGGTGGTAAAATGTCTTTCCTAAAAAAGAAAAATATTACAAATGAAAATGAAAAGCTTAGCGGTATTGTAGTACAGTCAACACCGGTTATTAATGACAGAAGAAATAGACTGGCATTTTGTCTGACAAATGCTTTGCTGCTATTTTTGGTAACAGAAGGCTGTATAGGGTGCTTTATGACCGCATTTGATATACCTGTTAATATGTATATTGTGACTGTGTTTAACTTTACAATAAGTATTATTTATTCTATGTTTTATTATAATAAGCTTATTAAGATTTTGGGATATCTGGCAGTGTTGGGAACATTTGCATATATTATGATTAATTATGGAATAATTGTTCGAAGTGGTTTTGGTGCCATGACTAATATTTTAATGGCATATATTGAGGACGTGCTGGATTTGCCTGTTCAGAGAGAATACACTGAGTACTACACAAACAGAGTCATATCAATGACATTATGTATAATTGTGATTATTATCGCAACCGGACTAATGTTTAATATTATTATTTCAGAGGTCAAGGGAAGTTTATTCTTATTTATTACTACATTTCCAATAGTGCAGCTTGGATTATATTTTGAGGAGCAGGTTGAGGTTAAGTATTTTCTTATGTATTTGGCAGCTATGATTACTATCTCCCTGTTTAGAGGTACAAGCCATTACAAATTAGAAACAAAAAAGAAAAAGGGGTATATAGAAAAGGTAAAAGGTAACCTTAGAAAATATGATTATGTGAGCGATGGCAGAACAGATTTAAAACAGATGGCTTCATATGGCATAATTATCATGGTAATAATCAGTGTTATTTCTGTAATTATTCCACAGAAATCATTTAGAATGAGCACAGAGTACGATTCCCTTAAAGACGACACTAATGAATTGGCAAAACAGATAGCACTTGTTGGATTGTATGGACTTCTGTTTGATGGAAGTTCAGGAGGTGTAAGCAGAAACAAGCTTGGTGATGCAAAATATGTTCAATATGATTTTCAGACTGATTTGGTGCTGTCAATGCCGGCATCTGACAATATTGGAGATTTGTATTTTAAAGGATACACAGGAACGATATATGACGATAATAGCTGGAAAACTAATGAAGAGATGAATATCGAGAATAGTGATAGTGATATCAATGCGAATTATAATGAATTAGGTGAAAATATTTATTATGAAATGGCAAAATATAATCCAAGGATTCCATCATTTATAACGAAGCTTAGTAATGTAGGAGCTAATCCAACATACATTTATAACCAATATTATGGTATGGACATGTATTCCATATATGATGATGTGAGCAGAGAAGATGATCCTAGAGGAAGATTTGATTATGGACAGACAATAAGAACCGGTAATTTATATTGGGATTCTGAAACTTCATATAATACTGCTGTAGAGATGGCGGATGAATTTTATAATGATCATAAGAATGATGATGATATGAAATTTACATATAAGATTGAAGAGGAATATAGAGATTATGTGTATAAAACATATCTGGATGTGCCACAAGAGAATTCCGAGGTAATACAGAAGATAATTGATGATTATGATATCGATAAGCAAAATGATGTGGTTGAGGCTGTTAAGGAGTTTCTGGAAAACAATTATGAATATTCACTGATTCCCGGAAAAACACCAAGGGGAAGTGATTTCGTGAACTATTTTCTAACTGAGAATAAGAAAGGCTATTGCACATACTTTGCAAGCAGCGCTGTATTAATGTTTAGAGAATTGGGAATACCTGCAAGATATGTTGGAGGGTATCATGTTAGCTCGTCGGATTTATCAGATTCAACTGTGCTGGACGAAGAGAAATACAGTGAATGGTATGTGAATGGCAGTGATGATAATGATGTAGTTGAGTTGGAAATAAACGACAGCAGCGCACATGCCTGGACAGAGGTATATATTGACAGATTTGGGTGGATTCCTGTTGAGGTTACTCCACCAAGTGATGAGGATGAGACAGAGGACATCGAAGAAGCTCAGAGTCAAAGTGCCATATCAAGATTTATGACAACACTCTTTAGTCCGCAGACTGCAAGAAATGTGAGAAATACAACATCATATATTTGTATGATAATTGGTGTAATGCTAGTAATCACTGCAGTTCTATATTTTATAGCAGGATATCTATTAAGATACATAAGAAGGATAAGCTTTACAAAGCATAAGGATAAGAGAAAAACAATATTTATGATGAATCGATATGTGTACAGGATGTTTGGCGTATTAGGATACAAAAAAATGGACCATGAATCCTTTGGCGAATATATGGATAGAGTGGCAAAAGCAGGTATTGTTGATGAAACAGTGTGTACAAAACTGCTTAACATTTATGAAAAAGCTAAATTTTCAGGTCAGATGGTAAGGGATTGTGAGAGTGAAGAATTCATGAAATTACTTTACAAAGTTCGTTATAACGTATATACTTCATTGAAATGGTATAAGAAAATTATGTTTAAATTTATATTAATGCTGTAGAGGAATGAAGATGAAGAATATTAGAATACACATACATGGCAAATACTTCTATTTTCTAATGATATTTTTGCCGGCAATAAGTATTGTAATTAAAAATATATTGTTTCAGGCATTTATCTTGGGAAATAGTATGTATGATGTGGACATTATAGAAGCTGTTAGAAAGACCAGCAAATACTGGGTGTTCTATCTTGCAATTACAATGATAATACTGTCTGTTTCAATGATTATTAAAAGCGATAGAATAAAAATTATTTACATTTTTTGTGTGGATATCTCTGTTACAATCCTTTTGTATGCAGATTTGCTCTATAGCAGATCCTTCTATACAATGCCATCGGCAGTTAACCTAACTATGATGGCAAATATCTCTGGAGGCGGAGCAGATGCCTCAGAGATAACATCTCTGTTTTCGGGATATGATTTATTGTTATTACTTGATTTTGTGGCACTTATAGTATTTGTGATTGTTTTTAGAAAGAAAGATAACAATCTTGAAAAGGAAAGAAGGTATCTTAATTATTCATTTGGAACAGTGTTTGCTGTTTCTATGATTGTATTGCTTATAATTCCTGCAAAGGCTGTTATTACTGATAATGATAAGCAGTATGAGCTTATATATGGGGCGAATGATGCTAATAGCATTGCTAGGCATTTTGGCGCGCTTGGATTTCATATTAATGATATTTACTCACTTGTGAAAGAAAGATATTTTCCACAGATTACAGATGAAGATGCTGATTATATAGAGGAATATTATGATTGGAATTATGAAAATAACAGTGATGATGAGCATTACAATATATTTGAAGGTAAAAATGTTATTTTTTTCCAAATTGAATCACTGGAAGCCTTTGTTATTAATCATAGCATTGATAATCAGGAAATAACCCCTAATATTAATAGGATGCTGGATAACAGCTACTATTTTCCTGCGATATATGAAGAAGTACAATGTGGGAACAGCTCGGATGCGGATTTAATGTATATGACGTCAATACTTCCAGCAACCAAAGGATGTACATTTTATAGATATGCAGATGTTTCTCTTGATTCGCTTCCAAAAAGACTTGGGGCAAAGGGCTATAAAAGCGAGTATTTTCAGGCAATAGATGGAAAGTTTTGGAATTATGAAAATGCATTAACGGGTATGATTGGTATTGAAAAGTTCCACGGAGCCGGAGATTATGATATGTCTGACAAGCTGGGATTTACAGTGTCGGATGAAAGCTTTCTTAATCAAACTTATGAATATGTATCAAGAAGCTTTAAAAAGAATTCTAAGACATACGCCCATATTGTTTGCAACACAAGCCATATGCCATTCAAGATATCAAATGACAGAGTTAATATAAAGATAAATGATGAAATTGACGATACATATTTAGGTGGATATATCAAGAGTGTCAACTATGTGGATGAATATCTTGGAAAATTCATTGACAGACTTAGAGCTGATGATTTGCTTGATAATACAGTTATTGTAATTATTGGGGATTATACAGGTCTACATAAGTATTATGAGTATACGCTTAGTGAATATTATGATGAATATCCATGGATAAATGTTAATGATAATTATGTTGTACCATATATAATTTATAATCCGGCAATAGAAGATGGCTATACATCAGATGTTGTTGGAGGTCAGATTGATGTTATGCCCACACTTGCCTATACCCTTGGAATTAAGTTTGAAAAAGACGATGCTGTAATGGGTAGAAATTTATTTACAACCAAAAGAAATATGGCACTGTTTAGAAATGGAAAAGTATATGGTCAGAATATTTCAAAAGACGATGAAAGAATTCTTGGAAATGCATACAGAATAAATGATGTGCGCTTTCCGATATGGAGCAAATAAATATTGAAATACATTTTTTATGGTGTTACAATAATAATATATGACATATGATGCAAGAAGGTAGGATGAATAATAACTCTGATAACCAGATTATTCATCAAGCTATTTGTGTAGGAGCATCACAAATAGTATTTATGGCAGAAGAGAAATTACATGAGTGGATTTCACTTCTCCCAGTCACAAAAATGCTCCGGAATGGAGATTAATATGTCAACAATTCAATCAACATTTTATGGTGTAACTGCAGATTCAGTAGGATCGTTATTTTCATCAACAGGTTCTAATTCATCCGGCACATCGGGAACAGGAACAATATTAAGTGATTATTATAGTATTAAGAATGGAAGCTACAAGAAGCTGTTAACAGCATATTATAAGAAACTCGACAGTAGTGATAAGCAGTCATCTGCAACATCTAACTCTACTTCATCTGACACGACTAAGACATTAACTGCAATCAAGAGTTCAGCAGATTCATTGTATGCGTCAGCAGATAAGCTGTTAGAGCAGGGAAGTTCATCGGTATTTGCCAAGAAGGATGGTAAGTACGATATGGATGCTATATATGACAGCGTCAAGAAATTTGTAGATGATTATAACAGTGTAATTGAGAATGGTGCGAAGTCCAATACCACATCAGTTCTTAGAACAGTAAGCAATATGGTGGAAGACACGAAATCTAATTCGAAGAATCTTGCCAATCTTGGAATTACAATCGGAAGTGATAACAAGCTTCAGATAGGCGAAGCATTATTTAAGAAGTCAGATGCAAGTGACGTGAAGTCTATGTTTAATGGGGCTGGTTCATATGGATATACGGTATTAGCTAAGGCTTCACAGTTGAACTATAATGTTAATACTGAGGCTAATAAGTCCAATACATACGGAAATGCCGGTAAATATAATTATAATTATTCAGCTGGTGATATTTATGACAGTTTATTTTAGAAACAGCATTGAAGAATCTCTATGAGATTCTTCTTTTTTCCCAATGGACTTGAATACATTGGGATATTGATATATAATAATTGATTAGCAAAACATATTAGAAAGATGAGGATATATTAATGAGTACTAAGATAAGAACAAGATTTGCTCCAAGTCCAACAGGAAGAATGCATGTTGGTAATTTAAGGACAGCTTTATACGAATACCTTATTGCAAAGCATGAGGGCGGAGATTTTATATTAAGAATAGAAGATACTGATCAGGAGCGTTTTGTTGAAGGCGCATTGGATATAATATACAGAACAATGGAGAAGACAGGCCTTAAACATGATGAAGGTCCTGATATGGATGGTGGATATGGTCCATATGTTCAGAGTGAGAGACAGGCAAGTGGAATGTATTTAGAGTACGCTAAGAAGCTTGTTGAGAAGGGTGAAGCTTATTATTGTTTTTGCGATAAGGAGAGACTTGAGAGCCTTAAGCAGGAAGTGGCTGGCAAGGAGATAATAGTATATGATAAGCACTGCCTAAATCTTACAAAGGAAGAGGTGGAAGCTAATCTTTTGGCAGGTAAGCCATATGTAATAAGACAGAATAATCCAAAAGAGGGTACAACAACATTTTCAGATGAGATATATGGAGAGATTACTGTTGATAATGCTGAACTTGATGACATGATACTTATCAAATCAGATGGATACCCAACATATAATTTTGCTAATGTTATAGATGATCACCTTATGAAGATAACACATGTTGTAAGAGGTAATGAATACATTTCTTCATCTCCTAAATATCAGAGATTATATGATGCTTTTGGATGGGAATCGCCAATATATGTTCATTTGCCGCTTATAACAGATGAGAATCATAAGAAGCTCAGTAAGAGAAGTGGACATTCAAGCTTTGAAGACCTTTTGGAACAGGGATTTGTACCTGAGGCAGTGGTTAATTATATTGCACTTCTTGGATGGAGCCCTGAAGATAATAACGAGATTTTCACATTGGAAGAGCTTGTTGAAAAGTTTGATTATCACCACATTAATAAGTCCCCATCTGTATTTGATATGGTTAAGCTTAAATGGATGAATGGCGAATATATTAAGGCAATGGATAATGACAGATATTTAGAGATGGCAAAGCCTTATGCTAAGAAAGTTATTAAGAAGGATCTCGACCTTGAGAAAATACTTGCTCTTGTAAAGACAAGAATAGAAGTATTTACAGAGATACCTGAACATATTGATTTCTTTGAAGAGCTGCCTGATTATGATATTGCTATGTATACACACAAGAAGATGAAGACAAATTCAGAGAATTCTCTTGAAATTCTTAAGGAAATCTTACCAATACTTGAAGCTCAGGATGATTACTCGATTGATGCAATTCATGATTTAATGATGAAGTATATTGCAGATAAAGGAATTAAGAATGGTCAGGGCTTATGGCCACTTAGAACAGCAGTTTCCGGAAAGCAGATGACTCCTGGTGGAGCGTTTGAAATTATGGAGATAATTGGTAAGGAAGAAAGCTTAAGAAGAATAAGAATAGGAATTGAGAAATTAGAGGCATAATTGAAATAATACCTTACATCAGTCTATTGTGGATGTAGGGTATTTATTTGTATATACAACGAGGAATGCATTATGTGGAAATATTTACACAGGAAATGTAGATGAGGTGATGCTATATAGAAATAAATAATCCTAATTTTAGTGATACACAGAGCAGGGCAATAAGACATAATACTGGACCGGTGATGGTGCTTGCAGGACCTGGGTCAGGAAAAACACTAGTAATTACAAATAGAACAAAGTATTTAATTGAAGAGTATGGCATAAATCCGTCAAATATTCTTGTTATAACATTTACTAAAGCTGCTGCAAATGAAATGCAGGAGCGATTTTTTAACCTTATGAATAATCATAGCCTGCCGGTTACATTTGGGACTTTTCATGCTGTATTTTTTAAGATTTTAAGATATGCATATAACTACAAAGCCGATAATATACTTCGAGAGGATATAAAGTATCAATACATTGGAGAGATAATAGAAAAAATGCAGCTCGAATATGAGGATGCAAATGAATTTATTTCAAGTATAGTTGGAGAAATTGGTGTAGTCAAAGGAGATATGATTAATCCTCAGTATTATCATTCAATGAATTGCGCAGACAATGTGTTTAGGGAAATATATGAAAAATACAATGATAAACTCAGAAATGTCAACAAAGTTGATTTTGATGATATGCTTGTTATGTGCTATGAACTTCTAAAGAATAGAGAAGACATTTTGGATGCATGGAGAAGAAAATATCAGTATATTTTAATAGATGAGTTCCAGGATATTAATAAAGTTCAATATGAGGTTATCAGACTTCTGGCTGCAGAAAATAATAATCTATTTATTGTTGGAGATGATGATCAGTCCATATACAGATTTCGAGGTGCTAAGCCTGAAATAATGCTGGGATTTGCCAATGATTATGGTAATTGTGAGAAAATTATATTAGAAGAGAATTACAGGTCATCACAGGAGATTGTTGAGGCATCATTAAGGCTTATTAAGAATAACAGAAAAAGGTATGAGAAGAATATAAGAGCTGTAAAAGGCAAAGGTGGTAACGTTGAGTATAGAACGTTCAAATCAGCAGTCGAGGAGAATGATTACATCATAAATATACTTAGAAAATATGCATCTGAAGGCTACGGATATGGAGAGGTTGCCATAATATGCAGAACAAATATTGGACCAAGACTTTTGGTACAAAAAATGATGGAGTATAATATTCCATTTAAAATGAAAGATTCAATGCCAAACATTTATGAGCATTGGATTACAAAAAATTTCTTAACTTACATTAAAATTGCACTTGGAGATATGAGAAGAAGCGAATTTTTTCAGATTATGAATAAACCAAACAGATATATACCAAGAGATGCAATAACAGAATCAGAAGTCAGCTTTGAAAAGCTTGAAGCCTTATATGTCAATAAGGAATGGATGTATGATAGAATATGCAGACTTCAGTATGATTTGCAGCAGATAAGAAAAATGACACCATTTGCAGCAGTAAGCTATATTTATGATGCAGTAAGATATCGTGAGTATCTTAAGGAATATGCAGAATATAGAAGAATGAATCTAGCCGATTTAGAAAATATAGTTGATGAAATTAAGGAATCAGCAAGACCGTTTAAGACATACAGTGAGTGGTTTGAATATATTGAGTCATATTCGGAAGAACTTAGACTGCAGGCCGGGAAAAAGAGTGAACTTAAGGATGCTGTGGAAATAGTCACTATGCACAGTGCAAAGGGGCTCGAATACAGAGTGGTAATTATAGCAGATGCAAATGAGGGTGTTATGCCACATTCCAAGGCACTACTTGACGAGGATATTGAAGAGGAACGCAGAATGTTTTATGTTGGAGTGACCAGAGCAAAAGAGAAGCTTCATATTTATAGTGTAAATGAGCTTCATGGAAAGAAAAGTGAAATATCAAGATTTGTAAATGAATTGAATACAGATAATGATATGTTTTTGGCAGGCAGGAAAGTACACCACAAGAAGTTTGGTGAAGGTGAAATAAGAAAAAATGATGGAGATAAAATAGCAGTATATTTCTATGAAATAAAAACAATAAAAACATTCAATATAAAGTTCTCAATAGATAATAAACTATTTGAAATTACGTAGGTAATGTTGTATACTATTTAATATATTATGGTTTACACGGGGGACGATTTGTGCAATATTACAATACCTGATATGGAGGAGACACATGAAAAAAGACAAAAACTTAAAGACACCAAAAGCAGTAAAAGTTCCAAAGGCTCCAAAGGCTCCTAAAGCAACTAAAAAGCCTGGAACTCCGAAAGAGAAAAAAGCAAAAAAAGTAACAAAGAATAAAAAAATAATAAAACAGTCACTTAGAATGAAGAAGCTTGTTAAGAGGCTTGTGGCTGTTATGGTAGTCGGAGGACTTGCTCTTGCGGCAACAGTATATCAGAATGCAGTTATGGTAAGCAAAGTAGAAGACCAATACACATTTTCTAATTATGCAAGACAGATGACTACGGCAATTAATAGATTGTCGACTGATGTGAGAGCATGTGCCGCAACTGGTACGCAGTCATATTTTGAGGACTATAATCAGGAGATTAATGAAGATAAGAACCGAGATGAAGCAATCACAGGAATGCGTAAGATCGGTTTGACAAAAAAAGAATCAGAACAGATGGACATGCTTGTTAAGATAGCTGATAATCTTGTTCCACAGGAGCAGAGAATGTTTCAGACTGCTATAGCCGGTGGAATTAAGGAAGCAACAGATCTTGCATATGGTGCGGGATACAGCGCAAGTCTTGAAAGAGTTGACACGATATCAGCAACGGTTCTAGGAGATATTTCGAAGAGAATGGATAAAGATGTAATGTTTTCAAGAATCTTGTGTATTATTTTTGAAATCATTCTTGCTGGTATATTTATCATAGTTGCTAAAGAACTTTTGGGATTTGTAAAGTTCTCAAGAGAAGAATTACTTAATCCAATTATAAAGGTTAAGGATCAGATGCAGTTTATTGCTGCAGGTGATTTTTCAAAAGATTTCTCAATGATTGATGATGGAACAGAAGTTGGTGAAATGGTTGGTTCAATACATACCATGAAGGATACACTTAAGAATGTTATAAATGATATATCCAATGTTCTTGAGAAATTATCAGCTAAAGACCTGGACACAGAGACACAGGCAGAGTATATAGGTGAACTTAATACTATTGAATTATCAATACACAATATTGTTGATAATCTTAATTCTATAATGCGTAATATCAATGTAACTGCCGAGGAAGTAGCTAATAGTGCAGAACTGATATCAGGAAGTGCACAGTCTATTGCTGATGGAGCAACAGATCAGGCAAGTTCAGTTCAGGAGCTTCAGGCGACAATTACAGATGTTGCATCGGAAACAGACAGAAATGCAGAGTATGCTAAGGCAGCAGATGATATGGCTAAGATTGTAGGTGAAGAATTAGAATCAAGCAATGAGCAGATGAACACTATAGTTGAGGCAATGGCAGAGATAAGTGAAAGCTCTAATAAGATTAGCGATATTATACAGACAATAGAAGATATAGCATCAGAGACTAATTTGTTGGCACTTAATGCAGCAATCGAAGCAGCAAGAGCAGGTGAGGCAGGAAGAGGCTTTGCAGTTGTAGCAGATGAGGTTGGAAAGCTTGCCAATGAGAGCTCGAAGGCAGCAGGAACAACAACACAGCTTATAGAGGCTTCCCTTGAATCAGTTAAAAAGGGAATTATGACAGTTGACAAGACAGCCGAGAAACTTAATGTTTCAGTTGAGAGAGCTAAGGAATTAATAGAAAGCATTAATAAGATTTCAGAAGCTTCTAAGAGACAGGCATATGCACTTGATCAGGTTACATATGGAGTAGAACAGATATCATGCGTTATTGAAGAGAATTCAGCAATGTCACAGGAAAGTGCATCAGCTTCTGAAGAATTGACAGCTCAGGCACAGACACTTAAGGAAATGGTAGAAGAATTTAATATAAGATAATTATTACTAAAATAAGCTGATGCGTAATATACGCACCAGCTTATTTTGATAAAGAAAAAGACTTATTCTTCCTCCTCAGTTACAATTTCATCATATTCCTGAGTATCTAGTAATTCATCAAATGCATCTGAAACAATCTCAAATTCTTCGTCATCTTCAATGTTAGTTAAATCAGGCTGTCCGTCTTCTGTTTCGTTGTAGCGATACAGGAAAACTTCACCTTCTTCAGCTTCCAAGCCTTCTGTTGGTAATAGAGCAATGTATTCCTTATCACCTGCGTCAAAAATTGTAAGAACAATACATTCAAGTTCAGTACCATCATCAAGAGATAATACCATAGTTATATTTTCTGAATCTTCTAATTCTTCTTTGCTAATATCTGCCATTAGTTCCTCCTTCTATCAATAAATTGATGTTTTAGTACAATCATTCTATCAGATATGGATATAAAATGCAATTAATATTCAATTCCTTTTCGTGCTTCAATTCCTTTATCGAATGGGTGACGTATGGAATTAATACAGGAAATATAATCACCATACTCTAGTATACTGTCGGAAGGATTACGTCCGGTCATAATAATTTCAAGATTTGAAGGCTTTGAATCAAGAAAATCTATGACCACAGATTCATCAATCATGTGAAGCTCAATCGCTGAAAAGATTTCATCTAATACAAGCAAAGTATAGCTATATCTATTGATGCGGGAAATAATATCGGAGAACATTTCTGCATAGAACTTGTGAGCTTCATTTTTAGTGAATTCATCCATTTCAAATACAAATCCAAAGGACTTTTGTATGTTTAAAACATCAATATTGGATATGGTTTTTAGAATACTTCGTTCAGATGAATTATTGTTTTTCATAAATTGAGTAAATAATATGTGTCCACCGGCACCGGCGTGGCGGATACATTGTCCAATAGATGAGCAGGTTTTGCCTTTTCCTGTGCCATAATAAATGTGAATAAGTCCGGTGTTCATTGCTTCCTCCTAAATTTAAGTCTATATCTAAGAACTTAATGTCTGTAATTTCAGTATATTATATACAGAATTAATTGTCAAAAAATATTGACTTTATTCAAAAATCATATAGAATAGAGAATGTATAATTTTACAAACAAATGGAAGGAGAACTTTTGTGGTTACTAGTAACAGTGGCGAAAGCCGCAACAGAGAAGGAAAGGTATATACTGTAGATAATCGAAAAGCAGTAGATAGAACGGAGAAAAAAGATTACAGAAAAAGTAATCGTAGCAATGATGGAAACCGAGAAGGTCGTGATAACCGAGATGGTAGTGGATATCGAGGTGGAGACCGAGAAGGCTACAGAGGTGGAAATCGAGAAGGCTACAAGGGCGGAAACCGAGAAGGCTACAGAGGCGGAAACCGAGAAGGCTATAAGAGCGGAGATCGAGAAGGCTATAAGAGTGGAGATCGAGAAGGCTATAAGAGCGGAGATCGAGAAGGCTACAAGGGCGGAAACCGCGAAGGTTACAAAGGAAATAACCACAGTGATGGCAGACCTGGATACGCACCAAGAGGTAAGTCAGAATATGGCAACAGAAATGGAAATGGTGGGTCAAGACCATCAGGTAATCGTTCATTTGGTAATAGAAGTTATGGTAATCCTTATGATAAGGATAAAGATGAAGATGCCAGACCTAATAACAGACCGAAGGCATCGCAAAAGGATACTAAGAAAGAACAGCAGCCTGACAAGATAGAAATAATGAATAGAATTGAGAAAGAGAAGAAGGCTATTCAGAAGAAGCAGGCTGAGAATAATAGAAAGAATAATAAGCAGGTAAAGCCACAGGCTAAGCCTAAGAGAAGCAATAATATAGACTGGACCAGAGAATATGAGAATGGTTCGTATGATGATGATGATTTAGATATGTATTTATAACAATAATAACCCCCGCTTTATGAGCGGGGATTATTAATAAAGGTGGAGGATTTTGTGTTAAATTCAAAAGTATTAGAAAGTTTACATAATTACAAGCAGGAGCATTTGTTGGACATATATAACAGACTTGATGGAGAAGCCAAAGATAACTTTGAGCAGCAGCTTAATGAGATCGATTTTTCATTGCTAAATGCATTAAATAGCAGCAGTGAAGGAGAAGCTAAGGGAAAGATTTCACCACTAAGTGCTCTACAGATAAAGGATATTGATAAAAAGCGTAATGAATATAGACAGACTGGTATGGATGCCATTAAGAGTTGTAAAGTATGTGCAGTTCTTTTAGCAGGAGGGCAGGGAACACGCCTTGGATTTGATAAGCCTAAGGGAATGTTTGATATCGGTATACATAAGCATGTATACATATTTGAACGCCTGATTAATAACCTATTAGATGTTGTGAATGAATCTGGTGCATATATTCCGCTGTTAATAATGACCAGCCATAAGAATAATGACGATACAGTGGAATTTTTTGAGAAGAATAATTATTTTGGATATGATAAAGAATATGTTATGTTCTTTAAGCAGAATATGGCACCTAGCGTTGATTATAATGGCAGAATATTACTGGAGGATGAAGGAAAAATCTCATTGTCGCCCAACGGCAATGGAGGATGGTTCTCATCATTGGTAAGTAGTGGATTGCTAACAAAGATAAAGGGCATGGGTGTGGAATGGCTCAATGTATTTGCTGTAGATAATGTCCTTCAAAGAATAGCAGATCCTGAATTTATTGGAGCAACTATTGAATCAGGATGTGTCTCAGGCTCAAAGGTTGTTAGAAAAGTGACACCGGAGGAAAGAGTTGGGGTAATGTGTAATGAGGATGGACGTCCATCAATAGTTGAATATTACGAGCTTACAGATGAGATGAGAAATGCTGTAGATGAAAATGGAGATTACGCATACAATTATGGTGTTATTCTTAATTATTTGTTTAAAGTCTCTAATCTTGAGGAGATACTTAATAGAAATCTTCCGGTTCATATAGTTGAAAAGAAGATTCCATATATTAATGAGACGGGCGAAGTTATATCGCCTGATGAACCTAACGGGTACAAATTCGAAGAACTTATTCTTGATATGGTACATATGCTGGACAGCTGTCTGCCGTATGAGGTAAACAGACAGAATGAATTTGCACCGGTTAAGAACAAGGAAGGTGTAGATTCAGTTGATTCAGCAAGAAGATTGCTTGAATACAATGGAATAGAGATATAGGAAAGGAATTAATTCAATGAAAAAATTACTTGATATACTTGCTGATGAATTCAAAAAGGCATTTGTTCAGGCAGGATACGAAGAAAAATATGGTATGGTTACAGTTTCCAACAGACCTGATTTATGTGAATATCAGTGTAATGGTGCGATGGCTGCGGCTAAACAGTACAAAAAGGCACCAATAATGATTGCAAATGATGTTGTTGCATTATTACAGGACAATGATGTTTTTGATAGTATAAATGCAGTTGCACCTGGATTTATTAATTTTAATATCAGCTCAGATAAAGTTTCAAAGTACTTGGAAGAAATGGACAAGGATGCACATTTGGGATTAGAGCAGGTAAAACAGCCTAAGAAGATTATTATTGATTACGGTGGAGCAAATGTTGCCAAGCCACTTCATGTTGGACATTTACGTTCGGCAGTTATCGGTGAAAGCATTAAAAGAATACTGAAATTTGCGGGAAATGATGTGACAGGAGATGTACATCTTGGAGACTGGGGACTTCAGATGGGGCTCATTATAACAGAACTTAAGCTTCGTAAGCCTGAGCTTGTATACTTTGATTCAAATTATACAGGTGAATACCCACAGGAAGCACCATTTACAATATCAGAATTAGAGGATATTTATCCATGTGCCAATGCAAAATCAAAAGAGGATGAAGATTTTAAGGAGCAGGCAAGAACTGCGACATTTGAACTGCAAAATGGGAATGCAGGATATCTTGCTTTGTGGCATCATATTTTAAATGTGTCAATAGCTGACCTAAAGAAGAACTATGATAACTTAAATGTCAACTTTGAATTATGGAAGAAGGAAAGTGATGCACAGCCATACATTCCTGAAATGATTCAGTATATGAAGGATGGCGGATACACACGAATCAGCGAGGGTGCTCTTGTTGTAGATGTAAAGGAAGAGACAGATACGAAGGAGATTCCACCATGTATGATTCTTAAGTCAAATGGTGCAACATTATATAACACAACTGATTTAGCTACAATTGTTGAGAGAATGAAGCTATTTGCTCCGGACCACATAATCTATGTTGTTGATAAGAGACAGGATTTATACTTTGAACAGGTATTTAGATGTGCTAGAAAAACTAAGCTTGTTACGGATAATACAGAACTTACATTCAATGGCTTTGGAACCATGAATGGAAAAGACGGCAAGCCATTTAAGACCAGAGATGGCGGAGTAATGCGCCTTGAAAATCTCATTAGCGAGATAAATGAAGCTGTATATAATAAGATTATGGAGAATAGAACAATATCTGAAGAAGAGGCTAGAAATACAGCAAAAATAATCGGATTATCTGCATTAAAGTATGGAGATTTGTCAAACCAGTCATCTAAAGATTATGTTTTTGATATAGACAGATTTACATCATTTGAGGGAAATACAGGACCATATATTTTATATACAATAGTTAGAATTAAATCTATTCTTGCAAAATATTCTCAGAGTGGTAAGAAAGCATCAGATTATGTATCTGGCATAAATGCAGCTACAAATGAGAGTGAGAAATCGCTTATGCTTGAATTATCGAAATTTAATGATGTTATGGAGAATGCATCTAAAGAACTTGCTCCACATAAGATATGCTCATATGTATATGATATTTCAAATGCATTTAATAAATTCTATCATGAGACGAAGATTATGGGAGAAGAGGATGCTGTTAAGCAGGCTGGATATATTAAACTTCTTGAGCTTACTAAGAAGGTATTGGAAACAGAGATAGATGTGCTTGGATTTAGTGCACCTGACAGAATGTAGTAACAAAGAAAATAGCTATGAGGATTATGCCTCATAGCTATTTGTGTTCAATATGTAGAAATTATTCAGCTGATGTAGTTTCTTCTTCTGATGTTGTCTCAGCAGCAGTAGTGTCATCACCAGCGGCTTCTTCACCCTTTTCAGTGGTAGCTTCTGTAACTAGTTCGGTTACAGCCTGAGTAACAGTTTTTCCACTTTCATCAGTAACAGTTTCACCATTGTCAGTTGTAACAACTTCAGTAACAGTTTCGCCATTCTTGTCAGTAACAACCTGTGTTGACTGAGAAGCAGCTAACTGTGCCATCAATGAAGATAACTCCTCTTCTGTTAATACAGCTGAAGTTGGCTCTTCCTTAATAAACTGATCATAGAAAGAAAATCCTAAAAATCCTATGACTACACATGCTATCAACGAATAAAAAACTACTCTAAGAGCATGCATTCTCTTTTCACGCTTCAACAGTTTAGCACGATTTGCCTTTTCCTCTTTATATTTCTGAACTTTTTCCTGACTCATTTAAAACGTCCTCTCTCTATTCTATTCTTTGTAGTGCGGTGCACAACAATCATATTATATAACATAACTATAAAATAATAAACAGTAAAATTGAAAAAGATATATTTTTTTTTGTAGGAATTTACTAGAATTCGGGTTGACATTGCCTATGGGCTGTAATAAAATATTATTAGTAGTAGCTACATAAATATTAAAGAAACGGGGACGTGAAACATTATGGTAAAGACATACGTACAGATTTTAAACATAGGATTTGGTATCATCAACAATACTGAACCTGTAGACAGCAGAGATAAAGATGCAGTGATGGAGAGAGTAATTGGACTTGATGATCCTGCAAGAGATATTAGAATAATAGGATTTAGATTCTATGATATGGATACAGACACTAATATGATGAGCAATCAGAGTGGTATTTATTATCTTGAAGGTGAAGAATTTACATATCCTAAGGTGGATGCTGATATTACAGCATTTATGAAATCGGCAGGAATTGAATACGAGAAGGGTCAGCAGCTTATTAAGATTAAGAAGCCTAACACACTTGTTTATCCATTCAATGCAGGAGATGAGATTCTTGATACAGCAGCAGTATTACTGAAGCTTAAGATTAAGAAGGAAGAAGAGAGAAAGGCTCGTCTTGAGGATGAGATTAAGAACTATAAGGACAACCTTGTTTCAGAATTACATAAGATTGAAGAACTTGTTGATGCTAACCAGTTTAATACAATTCCAATGATTGAGAATGGTAATTCAGATGATTCTAAGAGCCTTAATATTTTAGGCGATAAGGGTAATTTCAATAAGCATATCGAACATTTAAGAAATATCCGTGTAGAGATAATGTCTATTGATAAGTTCTTAAGAGAGAATGCAATGTAATTATTGCATTAAGACAAAGATTCACATATATTTGAAGAATATCATTAAGGTATGTTGCTTGGCAACATACCTTTTTTTCAGCTTTAGGCTTAAATGATACAAATATGAAACATTAGTGTTATAAAATGATATTGAAATTATTAAAAGGAGAGATGTACATGAAAAAATCATATATCGCAGTTGTGGCTATGGTAGCTATACTGTGTATAACAGGGTGCAGTAAGAATGAAAAGAAAAATGTGAGCACCACACAAAGTATCGGCGAAACAACGACAGCTGAGGAAACAACGAAAGAACCACCAACTGAGCCGGCAGACCCGGTAATAGCAGAGAATATTGACACACCACTCAATGAATTTACTCTTGATGTTACGCTGGATACTGATAATCATAAGCTGGTTGTAAAGCAACAGCTTGAATACAATAACAAGACAGGAAAAGATTTGAATGAAATATATTTTAATCTGATTCCACAGGCATTTACCCAGGATGGTGGGGGAACTAATATTATTAGCATTACAACTGCAGATGGAAACTGCAGCCTTACCCAGGTAGATGGAACAGTATACAGTGTAGGACTTCCAAAGGTTTTGCAATCAGGGAAAATGACCAAGCTTGATATGAATTATGAAGTTAATATTCCTGCAATAACAAACAGACTTGGATATGATGGCTCTGTATTTAATCTAGGTAATTTCATAGCAACCCCTGCAGTGTACGATTCTGATGGATGGAGTGTTGATTCATATATAGATCTTGGCGATGCATTTTATACAGACATAGCTGACTATAATGTAACAATACATGTTCCTGATGGATATAAGGTTGCGGCACCCGGTAAAACAGGTGAAAATACATATGTATGCAAAAATGTGAGAGATTTTGCATTCTGCGCAAGCAATAAATATGATGTAATGTCTGATGAATGGGACGGAATAAAGATTGATTTATATTATGGGGATAATGCCAAGCAGACAGCCGAGAGAGTTATGAAGGTGGCTAAGCGTTCGCTGGAGGTGTTTAGCAAATCATATGGAAGATATCCGTATTCCAGCCTTACTATTTCTATGAATGGTCTGACCGGCGGCGTTGGTGGAATGGAATATCCTAATTTTATTATGATAAGTCCGGAGTTTTACTTTGAACAACTGGATGAATTTTTTGGTGATGAAATAAATGATGAAGTAATCAGCAAGGTAAAGCGAGGTATTGACTGTACAACATGTCATGAGATAGCACATCAATGGTTCTATGGAATCGTTGGAAACAACCAAAATAGGGAACCATGGCTTGATGAAAGCTTTTGTAGATTTAGCGAATATGTGTATGAGGACGCTTATCCACCTGACTATACTCAGCTGAAATATGAAACTTTACAAAATGATTACGAATGGAGAATTGATATTCTCAAGGGAAATGATCCTGACATTACTGATAAAACTTATTATCAGGCATCATTAAAGCAATGGATGGATAATGACCCAATGGGATATTATGATATATACACAAAAGGTGCAGGAATGCTTTATCATATGTCACAGGTTATGGGTAAGGACGCATTTTTAGAGGCAACAAGAGAGTACATAAATAAATATGCATATCATTTTGTTACCACAGAAGAATTTAGAGAGTTTTGGAAAACAAAAGGGGATTTTGACGAGTTATTTACACTATATTTTAACACATGTGATTGGAACTAAACAAATAATGGCAGCTACGCGTAATTACGTAGCTGCCATTATTTGTAATGAATATTTATAGGAATAATTCTGTTATATACACTGCAAGAATTGCACCAACTGCTACTACAACAAGAGATTTCTCTTTCCAGGCAAGAAAGAGGGCAACTAAAGTTCCAACAATGGCACTGTATATGTAGGTTGTAGATGAAAATACATCTGGAAATGTAAGTGATGCAAGAACTGCATAAGGTACATAATCTAAAAATGATTTAATATATTTTGATGTTATTTTTCCCTTTACAAGAGTTATTGGTACAACACGAGGAAGATATGTAACAAGACTCATTAAAAGTACAGCAATAACGGCTTTACTCAGTGACAGCATTTTCTTCACCTCCATCTTCTTCTGGGAACAAAATTGCTCCGGCACCAGCACCAATCAAGGTGGCTATAGTGATTCTAAATCCTGGAGAAATATTGCATATTACAGGAACATATTTCATAATACACGTAATAACAACTGATATTACGATGATTATTGTTATATGATTTGATTTCTTTGCGGCTGGAATGATTATTGCTATAAACATTCCATATAACGCAATGCCCATGGCACCACTTAATGAAGCGGGCAATAAGCCGGATGCGACAGCACCGAGCAGAGTCCCAAGAGCCCAGCCGAAGTAAGGGGTGAGGACTAAACCATACATATATGAAGAAGTTATTTCTTTCTTTTCCGTTGATGCAACGGCAAAGGTCTCGTCTGTTATGCCAAAGCTGAAAATCAGTTTGTTAATTGTCCTTACATTATCAGCCAGCTTTTGAGATAGTGACAGAGACATAAGCATATATCTGATATTAATAATAAATGTTGCTAGTGTGATTTCAAAATAGCCGGCCCCTGCAAGAATAAGATTTGTTCCGGCAAACTGACCAGAGCTGGTTAGGTTGGTCATTGATATGAATAAAGCCATCCATACAGGCATTCCATTGCTAACAACCATTATTCCAAATGTAAATGAAACCGGTATATATCCAAAACAAATTGGCAGTCCCTTTTTGAGACCATCATAAAAATCTTTCATTTTATCCATTTCTCCTGTGTATTACATAGTATTAAGCAAACTGGAAAATATTGTAGCACAAATTCCTTTCATTGACAAATATAAATGGACTGATATAATAAAATAATGTTTATGTAGTGGAGGAAAAATGAAA
>CAZBKO010000017.1:0-29766 GCA_964492545.1 uncultured Lachnospiraceae bacterium | reverse complement strand
CGTATTAAGACCGGGATTTACAATGTCAGAAAAGACTGTTGGAAAGACCTTTGATCATATTTTTTCCGAGAATACGGACCATAGAATTATAGTGGCTACCTTTGCTTCAAATGTTGACAGAGTTCAACAGATAATTAATACTTCTTACAAATACGGACGCAAGGTTATTGTTGAAGGAAGAAGTATGGTAAATGTTATAACAACTGCAGATGAGCTTGGATATATTAATATTCCGGATAACACACTGATTGATATAGAACAGATGAAGAATTATCCTGATGAGAAGATTGTTCTCATAACAACAGGAAGCCAGGGAGAATCAATGGCGGCACTATCGAGAATGGCTGCTTCTATTCACAGAAAGGTTACAATTAAGCCGGGAGACACAGTTATTTTGAGTTCGACACCAATTCCGGGCAATGAAAAGGCTGTTTCCAGAGTTATTAATGAATTATCTATGAAGGGTGCAAATGTTATTTTTCAGGATACTCATGTATCAGGCCATGCATGTCAGGAAGAAATAAAGCTTATATATTCCCTTGTAAAACCAAAGTATTCGATTCCGGTACATGGAGAATACAGACACCTTAAGGCTCACGCTGAGCTTGCTATGCAGATGGGTGTGGCAAAGGAAAATGTATTTATTATGAGCTCAGGTGATGTTCTTGAATTGTCAGAGGAAAAAGGACAGGTTGTTGATCATGTACAGGTAGGAAGCGTACTTGTAGATGGACTCGGTGTAGGTGATGTAGGTAATATAGTATTAAGGGATAGACAGAATCTCGCTGAAAATGGTATAATAATCGTTGTGATGACACTTGAAAAATATAGCAATCAGCTGCTTGCTGGTCCTGATATTGTCACAAGAGGATTTGTATATGTGAGAGAATCTGAGAATCTTATAGAAGAAGCTAAGAAGATTGTAGATGACGCAGTTATGGATTGTTTAGATAAGCATATCACAGACTGGGGAAAGATTAAGATGGTAGTTAAGGACTCTCTAAGTGATTATCTTTGGAAGAAGATGAAGAGAAATCCTATGATTTTACCAATAATTATGGAAGTTGAGTAATATAGCATACGGAGGCACATCACATGTATGAAATAGAGAATAAGGCAAGAGAACTTGCTTCGTGCGTTGCTAACAGCGAAGAATACAAGAACTACAAAACCACTATGGAAAAGGTTAAGAATAATGATTTTCTTATGGTTAGAATTAACGATTATAGAAGGAAGAACTTTGCTATTCATGCCAATGGCAATACTAACATGAAACAGCAGATGGATGAATTGTTTAGCGAATTTAGAGATGTATTTGAAAATGAAGATGCTAAAAGATTTCTTGATGCAGAGATGACATTTTGCAGAATGCTTCAGAGAATAGATGCAACTGTTATTTCAAATGTTGAACTTGATATGGACTTTTTATAAGGACATGCCAAAATAATACTTCGAAAATAGATTAGCGTGGAGGTAATTATGAATCTTAAGAAGACTTCAAGAGGAATAATGAGAATATCTATAAAGTGTGTTGTGTATATAGCTATAGTTGTAATAATATATCAGCTGGCACTTACCGGATTTGATATAGGGCAAAAAGTATTTACAAGCAAGGGATATAAGGCTGCACCGGGAAAGAATATTTCAGTAACTATATCTAATTCAATGTCTGATATGGACGTTGCAGAGCTGTTGGAAGACAAAGGAATTGTAGAGAACAAATGGATATTTTATGTTCAGTCAATAATGTATCAGTCCAAGTACAAAAGTGGAAAGTACAAGCTTAATACATCTTCTGCACCGGAGGATTTAATTAAGACAATGTCCGCCAGTGCACCCGAAGGAGAAACAAAATGATAGTAAATGAACGAATAGTAACATATATTCATTCATTAGAGAGAGATAATAGTCCATTGTGTATGGAAATTGAAAAATATGCACATGAGACAAATGTGCCGATTATCCGCAAGGAGATGGAAAGCTTTTTGAAGGTTATGCTTTCAATTAAACAGCCAAAGAATGTGCTGGAGCTTGGAACAGCCATCGGATACTCGGCTATTTTAATGAGTGAATGTATTCCAAATGGCAGCACTATAACAACAATTGAAAATTACGAGAAAAGAATTCCGATAGCACAGGAAAATATTACAAAGGCAGGTAAAGAAAACATTATTACATTGCTTGAGGGCGATGCAATGGAAATACTTCCAACTCTTACAAGGAAATATGACTTTGTATTTATGGACGCGGCTAAGGCTCAATATATTAATTTTTTGCCACTATTAATGAATGTGATGGTGCCTGGAGCAATACTAATAGCTGACAATGTGCTACAGGAAGGCGAGATAATAGAATCCCGTTATGGAATTGAGAGAAGAAACAGAACGATTCATTCAAGAATGAGAGAATATATGTACACTGTAAAAAACATGCCACAGCTTGATACAACAATTGTGCCGATTGGCGATGGAATTACAATGAGTGTGCTTAAGAAGTAAATAGCTTGGAAATGGAGATGAATATATGAGAGATAAACCAGAATTGCTTGTTCCTGCAAGCAGCTTAGAGGTATTGAAAACAGCTGTAATATTTGGTGCTGATGCCGTATATATAGGTGGCGAGGTCTATGGCTTAAGAGCCAAGGCTAAGAATTTTTCTGATGAAGATATGAAAGAGGGAATTGAATTTGCTCACAAACATAATGTAAAGGTGTATGTTACAGCAAATATTCTTGCACATAATAGAGATTTAGACGGAGTTAGAAAATATTTTGAAGAACTGAGAGAGATAAAGCCGGATGCGCTTATTATAGCAGATCCAGCGGTATTTACCATCGCTAAGGAAGTCCTTCCTGATATGGAACTACACATAAGTACACAGGCGAATAATACAAATTATGGAACATATAATTTCTGGTATGGATTAGGCGCTAAGAGAGTTGTTTCTGCAAGAGAACTCTCAATGCAGGAAATAAAGGAAATCAGACAAAATATCCCCGATGATTTGGAAATAGAAACATTTATGCACGGAGCAATGTGCATATCATATTCAGGAAGATGTCTGTTAAGCAGTTTTATGGCAGGAAGAGATGCTAATCAGGGAGCATGCACTCATCCTTGCAGATGGAAGTATTCAGTGGTTGAGGAATCAAGACCTGGCGAATATATGCCTGTTTACGAAAATGAAAGAGGAACATATATTTTTAATTCGAAAGACCTTTGCATGATAGAACATATTCCTGAACTTATAGATGCGGGAATAGACAGCTTGAAGATAGAAGGCAGAATGAAGACAGCTCTATATGTTGCAACAGTTGCAAGAACATACAGAATGGCTATAGATGATTTTTACAAAAGTGAAGAATACTACAGAAGCAGAATACCTCTATATAAGGAAGAAATTGCAAAATGTACTTATAGACAGTATACTACGGGATTCTTTTTTGGAAAGCCTAATGAAGATACACAGATATATGACAGCAACACTTATATTAGAGAGTACACATATCTTGGTATTGTTGGCGAGATTAAAGATGGTTTATGCAGAATTGAGCAAAGAAACAAGTTTTCGGTGGGCGATGAGATGGAAATAATGAAGCCTGATGGAGAAAATGTAGCGGTCACTGTAGAAGCAATCTATGACGAAGAAGGAAATGCAAGAGAAAGTGCACCACATCCAAAAGAAGTTCTATATATCAAGTTATCGGCAGAAGCAGACAAATATGATATCTTGCGCAGAAAAGAAAAATAAATAAAATGGAAAGGCACGTTGAAGCTGTCTGATACATAAATTGTATTAAATATGCTTTGAGGTGCCTTTTTTGAAAACTTTTCCGGAACCATTAACAAAAGAGGAAGAAAAAGATTATTTTAGAAAATATAAAGAGGGCGACCAGAAAGCAAAGGATATTTTAGTGGAAAGAAACCTAAGACTTGTGGCCAATGTTGTAAAAAAATATTATCAGTCGGAGCGTGAGATGGAGGAATTGATATCCATAGGAACTGTGGGCTTAATTAAAGCGATAAATTCTTTCGACAATACTAAGGGCAACAGACTTGTCACGTATGCTTCCAAATGTATTGACAATGAAGTTCTTATGATGCTTAGAAATGAAAAAAAGCACACAAGAGATGTCTCTTTATTTGAACCGATAGGAACAGATAAGGAAGGTAACGAAATTAATCTTCTTGACATAATTGAATTTCAGGGGAAAGATATTTTAGATGAATATGACAGACGTGAAAACATTAAATGGTTGTATGAAAATATTGAAAAGGTATTAGATAAAAGAGAACAGGAAATAATTTATATGAGATACGGACTTAGAGGCAATACGGAAATAACACAAAGGCAGGCAGTCTTGAAACTAAATATAAGCAGAAGCTATGTAAGCAGAATAGAGAAGAAAGCACTTGAAAAGCTAAGAGAAAATTATTATAATAGATAGAACTATGAAAATACGTGTGGAGGGGTATTAAGTGGATAAGGAACTTGAGCTTATGCAGCTGGAACTTGAACTAAAATATGAGCGTGAAAAGTTAGAGAATGAAAAGAAACAGTTCAAGTGCAAGGTTATTTCTGAGGAGAGAAGAATAGAACAAAAAAGACAGCTGTTTGATACACAAATGAGACTCCTTCAAAAGGAAGCAATACATCTGTCCCAGGAATGGGATAGACTTAAGTGGGAAGAAACGCTTATTGAAAACAAAATAAATAATGAACCGAAGATAAAAGTGATTGAAAAAAGTGAATTTTTTGCGGGCGTAAAGGATATTTTGACACTTAAAAAGAGATATAGGGATTTGATGAAGATATATCATCCTGACAATATCAGCGGGGATAATAATGCGATGAAGGATATTGTTAAGGAATACGAAAGACTAAGAGAGAATTATTAACAGCTATTTGTGCAAAATGTTGAAAAAAGTCGACCGATAATTGACTGATATAACAAAAATAGATAAAAAGTACTTTATTTATAGTGCAAAAAGTGATAAAATAATGTAGATTAGAGAAAAAAGAGGTTATATGAATGGCAAGACTTAATAAAATACGATTGGGCGATTGCTTAATTGAAAAAGGCTTAATTACTGATGAACAATTACAGGCAGCACTTGCAGAACAGAAGACCAAGGGAACGAAGCTTGGTGAGACGATAATTGATCTTGGATTTTGTGATGAGAATGCGCTTATTGATGTATTGTGTGATCAACTTGGAATAGAATATGTAGATTTAAGAAGAATTAAGATAGATGAAAGCATGGTTCAGATACTTACTGAGCAGTTTATGAAGAAGAACTGCCTTATACCTATTGGCTATGATCCACTTTCTCCTAATATATTAAGAGTGGCAATGGCAGATCCTATGGATATTATCGCCATAGATGATATTGCTATTATTACTAACCTGCAGGTTGAACCTGTACTTAGCACTAAGTCACAGATTAATTCACAGCTTGACAGATTCTTTGGAACTAAGCAGGCTATGGCTGCTGCTGAGCAGTACCGAAAGGATCGTGAAAAGGATAAGATAGCTATTAATTCCGCAGATGAAGAGAATGCGGCTAAGGATGATGAGGTTGAGAACTCGCCAATTGTTCAGCTTGTTAATAGTATACTTGAGCAGGCTGTTAGAAGAAGAGCCAGTGATATACATATAGAAGCACTTGAATTTGAAGTTAGAGTAAGGTATAGAATAGATGGTTCGCTTGTTCAGGTAATGAATTATGATATTGAATTATTATCTGCAATTGTAGCCAGAATAAAGATTATCGGCGGTATGGATATTTCCGAGAAGAGAAAGCCACAGGATGGACGTATTGCTATTACTGTTGACAGAAAGGATTATGATGTCCGTGTATCGATTCTTCCAACAGTACATGGTGAGAAGGTCGTAATGCGTATGACCTGTAAGGAGAATCTTACAAGAGATAAGAAGAATCTTGGATTTAGCGACGAGGAGATGGACAAGTTCGATAGAATTCTTAAGAACCCTCATGGAATTATCCTTGTAACAGGACCTACCGGAAGTGGTAAGTCAACGACATTGTATACGGCACTAAGTGAACTTAATACAGAAGATGTTAATATTATAACAGTTGAAGACCCAGTCGAGGCTGACCTTGACGGAATCAATCAGGTTCATGTAAATGTCAAAGCAGGTCTTACATTTGCCAGTGCCCTGAGATCAATTCTTCGACAAGATCCGGATATTATTATGATCGGTGAAATTCGAGATAGTGAGACTGCAGATATTGCTGTTAAGGCAGCTATCACAGGACATCTTGTTGTTAGTACACTGCATACTAACGGTACAGCAAGTACAGTAACCCGTCTTATTGATATGGGTATAGAGGATTACCTGATAGGTGATTCACTTGTTGGAGTTATTGCACAGAGACTTGTAAGAAGACTTTGTACAGAATGCAAAAAAGCTAAATTTGCAGAATCTGAAGAAAAGAGACTTTTAGGGGTTGATGAATCAGAGGATTGCTTAATATATGAACCATGCGGATGCGATGCATGCAATGGTACAGGATATTTAGGACGAATTGGTGTATATGAGATTATGCCGGTAAGTAACACACTTAGAATTAAGATTTCTTCAGGAGCTAATGCTGATGAGATAAAGAAGCAGTCAATGGAAGAGGGAATGCGAACTCTTAAGGATGGAGCTATAAGATTGTGCATTGATGGAATAACTTCATTCAAGGAAGCACTTAAGATTGCATATGAAGCAGAATAATGGGAGGACATAATTATGTTGACAATTGAAGAACTATTGCAGGTGGCTGCAGATAATAAGGCATCTGATGTTCATATTACAGTAGGTGTACCACCGAAGATGAGAGTTAATGGCGCATTAATAAGTATGGATTATCCAAAATTATTACCGGATGATACAGAACCATTAATTGATAGCATTTTGGATAGAAGACATAAGGAAATCTATCAGGAAAAGGGAGAAGTGGATTTTTCAATTTCTATTCCTCAGATAGGAAGATATCGTGTTAATGTGTTTAGACAGCGTGGTTCTGCAGCAGCAGCACTTCGTGTGGTTGGCACGGAAATACCAACAGCAGATTCACTGGGGGTTCCATTAGCAGTGCAGGAATTATATAAGAGAAAAAGAGGACTTGTTCTTGTGACAGGACCAACAGGTAGCGGTAAGTCAACAACACTTGCATCAATGATTGACTTAATCAATGTTAATACGAATAATCACGTTGTAACACTTGAAGATCCTATTGAATATTTACATATGCACAAGAATTCAATGGTTAACCAAAGAGAAATCGGATTTGATACATTGTCTTATGCCAATGCGCTTAGGGCAGTACTTAGAGAGGATCCTGATGTTATTCTTGTAGGAGAGATGAGAGATCTTGAGACTATTTCCATTGCTATAACAGCAGCAGAGACAGGACATCTTGTATTCTCCACTTTACATACAATTGGCGCAGCAGCAACAATCGATCGTGTTATTGATGTATTTCCACCACATCAGCAGCAACAGATAAGAGTACAGCTGGCTATGGTTCTTGAAGCTGTTATTTCACAGCAGCTTGTTCCTACTATGGATAAGAAACGAAGAGTTGCAGCCTTTGAAGTTATGATTACTAACCCGGCTATTAAGAATCTTATACGTGAAGGTAAGACATATCAGATAGGTACACAGATTCAGACGAACAGAAAGCTTGGAATGATAACTATGGACGACGCACTGTATGATTTGTATAGAAGAGGAGAAATTAGCGGAGACCAGACAATTGTATTTGCACAGGATCCGATGACAATGGAGAAAAAACTCAAAGGATTGATATAAAAATAACGATATTTGTATGATATTATTTTACAAAAATGTTAAATTTGCACAAATAAGTAGGAAAATATTACTAGTTGTGATATAATTCTTTATGGGAGAGAGGAGTGCGTAGATGCCTAATTTTAAATACACCGCATATGATAATGGCGGTAAAGAGATTAAAGGAACAATTGAAGCAGACGATAAGAATGAAGCTGCTAAGAAGATTAAAGCCGATGGCAATATGCCAATTTCGGTAGAAGAAGAAGGATTACTTGACAAGGACCTTAACATTTCAATCGGAGGAAAGAAGAAGATTAAGATTAGAGATTTGTCAGTTTTCTGTAGACAGTTTGTTAGTATTATAACATCTGGTGTTGCTATTGTTGATGCACTTGAGATGTTGGCAATGCAGACTGAGAATCCAACAATGAAGAGTGCAATCGTTGATGTTAAGACATCAGTTCAAAAGGGTGATACACTTGCTAACAGTATGAGACTTAGAAGTGATGTTTTCCCAAGTCTTCTTATTACAATGGTTGATGCAGGTGAGGCATCAGGTAGCCTTGAAGTTGCTTTCGATAGAATGGCAACACAATTTGAAAAGGATGCAAGACTTAAGGCAATGCTTAAGAAAGCTCTTATGTATCCAATATGTATTCTTGTTGTTGTAATTGGCGTTGTAGTCGGAATGATGATGTTTGTTGTACCTACATTTGCAGATATGTATGCGGATATGGATCAACAGCTTCCATTTTTAACACGTATGGTTGTAGGCTTTAGTAATTTTTTGGTTGCTAAGTGGTATATAGTATTAGTAATAATTGGATTGGCAATTTTTGCATTTAAGGGATTTGCCTCAACTGAGTTTGGCAAGTATTTTATGGCTGATGTTAAGATGAAGATGCCAATATTTGGTAAGCTTACAGTTAAGTCAGCAAGTGCTGCGTTTGCAAGAACACTTTCAACACTTGTAGCTGCAGGTGTATCTATGATGGATGCACTTGAAATAACATCAAGAACAATGACTAATTTGAGATTTAGAGATGCAGTTTTGGAAGCAAAGGAAAAGGTTGCACAGGGACGTCCACTCTCAGAACCACTTAAGGCCGGTGGTGTGTTCCCAGCAATGATGGTACATATGATTGGTATCGGCGAAGAAACTGGTAATATGGAACATATGCTTGAGACAGCAGCTTCTTATTATGAAGAGGAAGTTGAAAATACTACTGCACAGGTTGCAACAGTACTTGAACCACTGATTATTGTTGTTATGGCAGGTATTGTTGGAGTAATTATTATGTCAATATTAATACCAATGTTTGGTATGTATTCACTTGCAGGTGGAGAAGAGTAGTCAACTGATATTTTATTTGGGAGATGAGCAGATATGAATAAAAAGCATAATGAAGGTTTTTCGTTAATTGAATTGATAATTGTTGTTGCTATTATGGCTGTACTGGTTGCCATTATTGCACCTAATTTAACTAAATACTTATCATCTTCTAAGGAAAAAGCGGACAAGTCCAATGCCGACACAATTAGAAAGACTATTGAACAGGCGTGCGCATTGACTAACACGGAAGTGTCAGAACCACAGAACCTGAATACATGGGTTGTACTTGAAGAGGACAGTGCATATTATGATTCAGATGGTCAGGATGCTAATGGCTATACAGGATTTGGAAGGTATGTAGCTGACGTTCTTGAAGAGGTTCCCAAGGCTAAGACAACAGACGGTTACTTTAAGGTTAAGATAACCGGAGATAATTCCACCGGATATTCAGTAGAGGTGGAAGTTAATTAATGGTCAAAACACAATAGTGTTTATGATAAATAATATAATTAAAGGAGTGTTGATTTTATGAAAAAAACAACAGACAACAAAGGTTTCTCATTAATCGAGCTTATCATCGTTATTGCTATTATGGCAGTATTAGTAGCAATTATAGCTCCAAACTTGACAAAGTATCTTTCTTCTTCAAAGAAGAATACTGACAAGAAGAACTCAGATGAAATCGTAGCTACACTTAAGACATGCATCACAGACTATGAGATGGACAATGGTGACTTAATTGCAACAGCAGGTGACACATTAACAGTTGCTTGGGCAGCAGATGGTCTTCAGTCTACAGGAAATAATGCCTTTGATGATATTGTTGACGCAGCAATTGATGCTGATAAGACAGAGAGCAAGCAGTCATCAGGTACTTATGCTTCTGCAACAATCAAAAGAGAAGACAGTGGCACATACACAATTACAGAATCAAATTTAAATTCTTAATAACGTAGGGAAATTTATGATGGATGCAATGTATTTAACAATTACAATTTTATATGGAGTGATAATAGGCAGCTTTCTAAATGTTTGTATTTACAGAGTTCCTAAACATGAAAGCATTGTTGTAGTACGTTCACATTGCATGTCATGCGGAAATCAGATCAAGTGGTACGATTTAGTACCACTTGTGAGTTTCCTTGTATTGAGAGGAAAGTGCAGATATTGTAAAGCAAAACTCTCATGGCAATATCCGGCAGTGGAAGCAATGAATGGTATATTATATGGAATCATTGTTTTTCTTAACGGATTTAATATTACAAGTGTTTTATATTGCTTATGTACTTCAGCATTAATTGCACTGAGTGTAATTGACTGGAGAACATTTGAAATCCCAATAGCCTTTAATTATTATATAGGTATATTGGGTATTATACGTTTATTTACAGATTTAGAACATTGGTATAATTATGTAATAGGATTCTTTTCTGTAAGCGTATTTTTACTTATTCTTTATATTGCAACCAAAGGAAGAGGTATTGGTGGCGGAGATATAAAACTCATGGCAGTCGCAGGATTGCTGCTAGGGTGGAAGCTGATAATCCTTTCACTGGGATTAGGGTGTATATTAGGTTCTGTCATCCACGTGATCTTGATGAAAGTTCAGAATAAAGATAGAGTCCTTGCATTCGGACCGTACCTGTCGTTAGGTATATATATATCCATGATATATGGAAATCAAATAATAGATTGGTATTTGAACATGTTTTAATGTCCGAGGGACATTATCTATTTGACAAAACTATGAGGGAGGCTAAAACATGGCAGCTAAAGTATTGACCATTGAAGTAGGAAATGATTTTATTAAAATTTGTGAAGCTCAGCAATTAAAAGGAAAGAGCGTTACTGTACATAATGCAGTATCTATTCAGACTCCGGAAGGAGCAATTGAGGATGGTATTATCAGAGATATGCCAGCTGTAGCTAATGCTATAAAAAATGCTATGACAGAAGAGCAGATTGTTGCATCATCAGCAACATTTATTTTATCTTCAGCGAGAGTAGCAACTAAGGAAGTTATAATTCCGGTAGTTAAGAAAGAAAAAATTCAGGAAATGATTAATGTTAACGCATCAGAATATTTTCCGGTTAACATAGATGACTATGTATTATCTTATACAGTCTTGGAGACAAAGAACACTAAGGACGAGAAAAAGACAAGAGTTCTTGTATTTGCAGCTCCTGAAATGATGGTTAAAGGATATTATGAGTTAGCAGAAGAATTAAAAATGAAAGTAAATGCAGTGGATTATATTGGTAATAGTACATTGCAGTTAATTAAGATACAGATTGATGAAAGACCAACTCTTGTTATTCAGATGGGAATGGATTCAACTATTGTCAGCGTAATGAACCATAATGTTCTTCAATTACAGAGAACAGTTCCTTATGGTGAATCATTATTGCTCAATGAAGTAATGGAAGATAAGAAGGTATCAGCTAAGGTTGCTATCGAACTTATGGGTCAGGCAAAGCTTGTTAAGCCTTACCTTGAAGATGATAAGACCACAGGATCTCTTAAATACCTTGTTAGTAATGTAAACAGAGTTGTTGAATATTATACAGGCAGAAATGCAGAGGCTCCACTTCAGACAGCAGTTATTATCGGTGATGGTGCCGAAGTATTAGGACTCGAAGATTTATTTACAAATGAACTTAACTTACATACAGAACGTGTAACATTACTTAAGAATGTTGAATCTTATAACCGTATTAAGTTGTCAACATCACTTCTTAAGTTATACATGGCTAATATTGGTGCTACAATTTCACCAATTAATTTCCAGACTAAGGAAATGCTGGAGATAAAAGGACAGAAAACAGATAAGAAGGATAATTCAGGTGCATTTTACGCAGCAGCAGCAATTTGCGTAGTAGCAGCAGCTGGCTTATTCTTAGTTCCATTTATACAGTATAGCTCTGCTAAATCAGAAAGAGATGGAATTCAGGAAGATATTGACGATATCAGCGATATTAAAGGAACTGTAAATGAATATTACAAGGCACTTGACACATACCATGATCTTGCAGCATTTGATGCATTATCAAGTAATGATAATGAATGGGTACTTGAATTCATTGATACATTAGAGAAGATTCTTCCTAAGGATATGAAGTTATCAGGACTTAATTCATCAAGCGGTTTAGCTTCGTTTACAGCAACATGTAAATCAAAATCACAGGTAGCTGACTTAGTTGATGCTCTTAAGGGAGTAGAGAATATTACAGCAGTTGTATGTTCATCAGTTACTGAAGCTAAAGATGAAGAAACTAATGCAAATATTGTTACATGTATTATTCAGTGTAATTTTGTTAAGGATGTGGCAGAACTTGAAACATCTGAGGGTGAGACAGCAGCTAACGGAAATAAGACAAATACACTTAATCAGACAACACAGCAGACTCAGGCTCCAACAACAGCCGCAAATAAACAGTAAGGAGATGAATGAATATGAAAGAGTTAAAAGAACAGATTAACCAGTACAAAGCACTTTTATGCCTTTTAGTTGGCGTGGTTTTATTAATAGTATCTTACTTATACGGGTTTAACAGCTTTAATACAAAGAAATCAGATATTAATGACGAAATAGATACTTTAAACACTCAGTATACACACCTTAAACAGATGTATGACAACAAAGATTCATATGTTGAGAAGACTAATAAATTAACAAGCGACTATGATAAGCTTATTGATAATTATGATGCAGATATTACCAATGAATCAGTTTTAATGGATTCAGTTACACTTGAAGAGAAGACAAAAGCAACAGTTACTTCATTGGGTATGGCTGATAATGAGATGATATATGCTTTTGGAGCATTAACATCATCAAATCCTGATAATGCTAAAGTAACAGGTATACATAGTGATTATGCTGGAATATCAAACAACTATACAATGACAGTTGTGGGTTCATATAATGAAATCAAGGATGTATTATCAGAAGTATTAGAAAATGATAGAAGAAAAGTACCTACAGCAACTTCATTTACATTTGATACAAGTACAGGCGATATTACATTGAACTTGAGTATTTCTGAGTATGCTATAACAGGTACAGATAGAAAACCAAGTGCTGTTACAATACCAACAGTTCAGCATGCAGTTGATAATATTTTCTATAATGGATTTATAGGAGCAGGTGACGCACAGTAAAGTGCTTGCGAAGGGAGAGAATACGCAAATGGGTAAAGAAAAAAATAAAGGTTTTACCTTAATAGAATTAATTGTGAGCGTAGCTATTCTTGCAATCATTACGGCACCTTTTCTTAATGCTTTTGTAATTGCTGCAAAAAACAACTCAAATTCAAGAGTTAAGCAGACGGTAACTAATCATAGTGAAAGCATAATGGAGAAATTCAAAGCTGAATCATTTGAAATGCTTTCGCAGGAATTTAAATATATTGATGTTGGTGAAATTGATGGATATGCCGGACAGAATTATTACTACTATGACAGTGCTAACGCAGAGTATGTTTTTAATGTGAATGCAGCTAAACTGTCAGGTAACAGTGAAAGCGGATATTCAGCAACTGTTAAAATGAAACCACAGACATACAGTGCACCGGATTTAGCAGATATTGATAATAGTTTAACATCAATACTTATCAGCGAAGTGTACAGAAACGATGATGAAGGTATTAATAGTTTATATTCTGAAATTTCGGGATTGCCTGATTATGATAAGAACAGTCAGTTCAAAAGTAACTTGGATCCTAATACAATAAGTATGAATATTCAGAATAATACATTAAGAACAACATTTGTGTACGTTACTTATGATGGCTCACATGGTACAAGACCATTCCAGGTTTCAGTATCGGTAGCGTATGAATGCAATTATGGTAATGGTATTGCAAGCAAGGTTTATACAGATGTATTTACCAATTCATATGAAACTGTGCCGGATGTATTGTTGTTCTACACAATGTATCCTTATGGAACAGTAACGACAACAAATGACAAAATAGTAGTTGATAATCAGATACCTGATAATATCATTGAAGCTTCTGCCAAGAAGTGTAAGGTATACATTTCAAATCAGACTGTAGCATTACAGAATGGTAAGAAGTTAATGTATTCAGGCAACAATTTATCAAATATTTACTTTAAAAAGGGTGGTACAGATAATACAGCAATAGCGGATGATGTAAATAATCCGG
The DNA here is from genome assembly GCA_964492545.1 of uncultured Lachnospiraceae bacterium. Classification (GTDB taxonomy): domain Bacteria; phylum Bacillota; class Clostridia; order Lachnospirales; family Lachnospiraceae; genus RGIG1934. The sequence goes on along the minus strand of CAZBKO010000017.1, from coordinate 15,457 downwards.
GAATGTTTGAAAACGATAATACTGAAGCTTATATGTCAAATGATATATATGATGCAACTGGAATAAACAAAATCAATTCATTAGTTGGTAAAAAGGATTCAGTTAAATTATATGAGTTAACAGTAGATATTTATTGGCATGGTAATTTGAAGTCAACAGTAAAGTCGTCTACAGATACCCAGAATTAGGAGGTTAGTATGCAGAGGTTATTTAGAATTAGAAAAGACAATAGAGGTGATACACTTATTATTGTTATTGTAGGTATTCTATTACTAGGTATTCTTGGTTCAGTAGTATTAGCAAGTACAACGCTAAATTATTCAATGAAGAATATAGACAGAAATCAAAAGAAGACCTTTTATACAGCCGAAGAAGCAATTGATAAGGTGTACGCCGGAGTTGGTCAGGATGTTATGGATGGAATGAAATATGCATATACATACGTTCTGAATAATATGATGACAACTGATGTTGACGGCAACTATGTTACTAAGGACAATACAGAGCTTAATAAGGCTTTTAGAAATATTTTTTACTATTATCTTACTGGTAAGGAGTGTAATTCAGAAGATTTAGTAAGTAACTGGAATCAGATTTTATATGGAAATGCAAACAATGGTATATATTATGAATGTAATCCAATATATAAGAATGGTGCTTATGAACAGCAGGAATTGAAAAATCATCTTCAAAGCTACATTGACGAAGGTGCTTCACAGGCTCCAGAGATTTCTATACCTCAGTACACTGCAGAGAATCCAAATGTAGCCATAAGCTATAGTACTAAATTAGCTACAAGTTCGTCAGGAAATAGTGTAACATTAGATTGCTTTACTTTGAATGATATCTCAGTTACATTTAAGTCAAACGATGGTGTAACAAGTAAAGTTGGAACTGATATAGTTGTAGAAGTTCCACTTATTGATATTAACTTCTCAGAAGTAAGTACTATCGATTATGGTGAATTATTCAAATATATTGTATTAGCAGAAGGCGATGCAAACACTACAGATCCTACAGTTACAGTTAACAGTTCAACAAACTTTAACGGAAATGTATATGCAGGAAAGCTTGCGTCATCAACAAAAACAGGTATATTAGTCAATAATTCCAAGTTGAATATTACAGCTACAAATATAGCATCATCTGGTAATATTGATGTAAATAATGGTGAAATTTCATTCAAACGAAACGCAGAAAATGATGCGTTAAAAGTTTGGGCAAAGAATATTTCAACATCCGGATTACATGATGTTATTAATATTGATAACGCAGATTGTGTAGTTAAAGATGATTTGGATATAAATGGTAATGGATCAACAGTTAAAATATCAGGTAATTATTTTGGTATTGGTTTTAGAGCATCTAGTGCAGCTAATACAATAGAAGCAAACAGTAATGAGAATGATAAAATGTATTTTGATTCAAATGCTGGAAAAGCTTATGATTCAAACGGTAATGTTGTTGGTGACTTAGCAGAATACGAACATGAAAAGAGCAGTGCTATATTAGTAAATGGTCGTGATGCGTCACTTGATTTAAATGAATTAAAAACATTATTACTTGGAGGACGTGCATATGTTGACCTTATAGATCCAGATGCCGGACTTGGTGAGAACAATTCTACATATATGACTGGTGAATCACTTTCAATAAGAGGTAATCAGGAAGCATATTTAGCAACAATTACAGATAAGACATTATATAACTTTATGAATCCGGCTCAGGCGGATGAATACAATGTTGTTAAGTCTAATCCTGTTACTTATGATTTCTTCAGAAACAATGTACTTGGACATGGTATATTGACTGATAAGACTGTTGCCAAAAAGGTGGGTGGAAATGTATATTTCTATAGAGCTAGTTTATCACCTACAGAACAGACTGAATTGTTTGAGTCATACTTTAATGAATCATTATCAAATAAAAAAACTATTCGTGAAAAAGCTGATAAGCTTGGTGTTAAATTAATTTCAATTAATGAAAACAGTAATATATTGACAGTAGGTTCACTTATGCAGGTTGATGCTAACAAAGCCGACAGTCAGAGAGTACTATTAGTTAATCATACATTAGAGAATAATAACAGAAATCAGTTTGCAAGATACATTACAGATATATCATTGAGATATAGAGCAATGTTAACTGAACTTAAGGATTACGGTGACATTTCTTCAACTACAGTACCATCGAATGTAACCGGATCAATCAATGCATCTACAAAAACACCAATTTCTACTTATATTGATGTTGATATGTTTAACAATGTATTTGACGGAACAGTAGAGAACGAGAATATCGCTAATTTGAAGGATTCAGATGGCGATGGTAATATGGATACATATGAAGCAGTTTACGATTTACAGACTTCAGGAATATTTACAGCAGCGCAGATGGCTGAATATAATATAACAAACAACAATTCTTATGTAGTAATGACAAAAGCTGCAAATTATGTAGTTAATAACAATATAAGCAATGGTGTTATCATAGCAGCAAATAATGTAACAGTATCTAGAGATTTTACAGGTATAATTATTAGCTCTGGTGATGTTAAAATCGATAATGGTAATGGAAGCGTTACAGTAGCATTAACAGCCTGCGCAGACTTATCAAAGTGGGTTTCAGCAAAGGATACAACACTTAATGCCTGCTTAAAAGGATACTTATCAGTATCTCAGGGTGATGGTGATGGAGAGGCAACAGGTCATATAACACTTAATGACATTAAATATCAGGATTTAGTTTCTTATAGCAACTGGGAGAAAATGGCAGTTAACGAGGAAATTGATTCAGCACAAGGTAATTAAGGATTAAAGGGAGGACTATCATGACAAAAAAGAATAATAAAGGTTTTTCTCTTATTGAGCTGATAGTTACCATAGCAATTATGGGAATTGTTACAGCAGGGGCTGTTTCATTGTATAGTTATATTGGTTCTACAAAAGTAAAGCAGGCGAGTCATGGAATTGATGATGCACTTACTGATACAAGAACCAACACAATGTCAAAGCAGGGAAACTGGTCAATGACAATTTCACTAGAGGATGGTAAATATTATGCAACTGTTAAAAGAGATTCATCTGTGTATGACAAAACGGAGTTAGGTAGTTCCTCTAGTATTACTATAACGTATTCAAAAACAGTTATCAGCGGAACAGATACAATTGTTTTAGATGACCAAAGTATTTCAACAACAGCGAGTACATGGCCAACTATTGTATATAACAGTGGCTCAGGAGCTTGCATGAAATATAGCGATTATTATGTATCGGATTTTAAAGTAAATAATTCTAGAGCTGACAAAACAATCAAACTGGTTAAAGCAACTGGTAAGCATTATTTTGAGTAAGGAAAGGATGAGGTTCAAATGAAAATTTCTAAAAATTTGGATGATAAAGGCTTTTCTCTTATAGAAATGATTATTAGTATCGGAATAGCCGGGATTGTTGTGGTAGCAGCATTTAGTGTAATTCTATTTGGAATGAACTATTACTCTAAGTCATCTAGAGAAACTAAAATGCAGAGTGAAATTCAGTTTACAGGCAATTTAATAGCAGATGCGATTAAATCAGGAAAAAGTGGCACGTCTCGAATAGAAATTGTTAGAGATGGAGAAGGAAAGGTTGCAGAAGCTACAATATATACAGCAATACAGGTAGATAATCTTGGGGAGCCAATATTGAATTCAGGTAATATAATGACAACAGGTCAGGCAATCTATTACAACAAGAGCAAACATTCAATATATGTATATGATGCGTCAGAAACAGTAGGTAGCGGCGATGATAATCATTTAGTAAGCAACGTAATATATGATTTTTCAACAGAATATGTTAAGACGAATGATAATGAAACCGTTGGTGTAAATATCGAGGAAGCTGAAAGTGGAAAAGAGGTATATTTCCATGAATCAGATTTAATAAAGGTTAATATATCATACAGCATATCAAAGTTAGACCGAGTAACTACTAACACGTATAAAATAAGAAACAAGTAACAGGAGGAATTTAATGATGAGAAAATTCATAGGAAAACATCGAAAATTATTATCGATTTGTGGTGTCCTTTTGGCTGCAATCATTATCACTGTTACAACTATAGGGGTTGTAAATAACGTTACCGCTGGCGTATATAAAGGTGATAAGGATCAAAGTAAGGAAGAAAAGGGTGAAGGAAATGAGGTCACAATACTTGAAATTGTTGCAGAATATGGACAACAGGTGTTGGGATATACTATTCCAGGCTACGAACCTATTACCAAAGATGCTATTGAGGCTTATCCGGTAGAAGGACCAGCTAATTTAGCTACAACAGAATTTACCAATGCAACAGGATGGTCTGTTAATAAAACATCAGCAGGTTATGTTGTTAACGAAAACAATAAAGTATTAAATGATACATTTAGCAAAAATGTATTTGGTGATGCACTTAATACTCAATCTGATGTTAAAGTAATAGTAAAGCAGGCTAATGATGTTACATCAGAGGATATAACAAAATGTGATTTAATTTATGTTAATAATGCTAAGGAAAATGATAGCAATTTAATGTACTATTATGATCAGGTAATGAATTATAACAAAGAGTCTGGTGAATTTAGTGATAAATACGATAAAGGTGAAATCGGAGCATACTATGATACAATTAATTATGAATCAGTTGTTGCTTCTGAATTAGCTGTAAGACTTATCAAAAATTCAGTTGGAAAAGATAGTGCACTTAACCTTGAAGAAACAATAAACAGCTATTTTACAAAAGTTGGAATTAATAATACCAAGAGTATATTTGAAGTTGCAAATCTTGATAACTATAAGTCATATAATGAACAGGCATATCTTAATGCATTAAAGGCGAGCGAAAAAGGAAGTTTATCTGATGCAGTAGATATAAATACTTTTTTGACAACACAAAATACAAAAATTGAGAATAAATCAATAGATGAGATTAAAAATGCTGCAGGAAGTGCTTCGTTTATAGAAGACATGAAGGATAATGTAAAGAGAGAAAATTTCAAGCAGACTATGATTAAGGCAAATCTTGTGGATTCGTCTACTGGATTATCATTATTTATTAGTGAAAACTTTGATTTATATGTTGACAAGATAGAAACAACGCCTTCAGGTGGATTTAGTCTTGGAAGATCATCAATCAATACTGCTGTTAAGTTTATCAACTCTAATGAAAGTATGAGTGCAAGACAGGTTATAATTGATAACTCAAATAAAACTTTAGAAGAAGTTAAAGAAACTATAACCGCTGAAATATTTAACAAATCTAATTTTGATATTTATAGAGATTATAATTTTGATGCGTATTTAGATGAGATTACTAAGAAAAAGATTACTACTGAAACAGAAGTTCTTGAAATGATTAAGAAGGTTAATGAAAATGAGCAGGCAAAGGCTAGAGAGAAAATAGCAAGAGCCGCTGGAAATGCCACTGAGACCGCTGCATTAACTGCAAATGATTTTAAGGCAGCAGCCTTTGAAGATTTCAATATAGATTTTATTGATGCATACAAGGAAAATTTTGAGGCCCAGACAGACGTAAATCTATTTACAGAGGAAGATACAAAGCCATCATATGATGACGATGAATCAAATCATGTAATACTTCATTTTAGAGCGGATGGTGATTATACATCTGCAACAGTACAGGGAACATATACATTAAATGGTGAGACAGAAACTAATACTATAGAAAATGCTGAATTATCTAAAGAGGAAAATAGCAACAATTACTATAGAATAGTTCTTGATTTGCCAACAGATGCAAATATTAGTGAACTTAAGCTTACATTTGCTACAGATGTTACTTCTGACCTGGCCGAGATAACTATTTCAGATGATGATGCTTCTGTTTATGGAGAATATTGGTGTGTATTCAATGCAGACAAAGCAGGTAATGTTTATGAAAGTAATGAAGAAGTAGTTGCAAGTGATTTCGGCGAGGACTACGTATATGGTTCATTTATTAAGACAGTAGTTGATGATGAAGCATTAGAAAAGATTATTTCTGATACCAATAAAGAAACTGCTAAATTGGATGCAGAGGTTTCGTATGATTTCTCATCTTGGGAAGTTTCAAAAGCATTATATGATTATGCTGAATCAAATACAAGCGGTCTGATATTTGCATCAGATATCGTTAAGAATATTGGCGGATTATCATATACAAACAGCAATAAAATAATAAAAGATTCTACATCAGCTACCTCCGCAGCTAAAAATAATAATCTTTATAAAGCTTTATTATTAATTAAGTTAAGATATAATAACAACGTAGTTGCAAATATAACTGATAAGATAAATGATGAGGGTATTTATTATCCGGGTGGAATTGGAAAAGGTGCTTCATACAATGAATGGGCAATCAGTACATTTAAGTCAGGGGCAAAACTTTCTGTATACTCTTTATATAATAGAACCTATACATATGGCAGCTTAGTTAAGTTTAATGGTGCAGAGTTTAATAAGTACAATTATTCATTAGTAAATTCTAGTATATTGAGTTCAACGGAATGGGAAAAATTAGAAGACGTTACTGATTCAGGAGCAACTCTTGGAGATATTATAAGATACACAATGAACATGTATATTAACGAGCTTCAGAATTATCCAATGAAGATTCTTGAAATTGAGCCGGCAGCAAATGCAGGAGAGCTTAATTCTTATGATGGTGCTGTAAAGCTTGCCAAGTGGTTGAGAATTGATTATTCAGAGATGACTAAGGATAATTACAGTAAATATTTCGATGTTGATTCAATGAGTGTAAGAGAGTTCAATACTCGTGAAATGAATCTAACAGCAGATTATGATCTTATATATTTTGGTGTTAAATCAGGAAATATGAGAAGAGAAACATTTGGTTCAAACAGTAGAACATCATTTATTGATACATCAATGAATGGTCTTGTATATACCGGCATCGGTGATGAATATACAGTACATAAATTCTTTAGAGGTGCATTGGCAAGTGATTATACATTAACAAAGTATACTTATGATACAAATGATTACACAGTGAAGTCAATTAATTATTCACCTTCAAAAGATAATGCTGTATGGGCAAAATATTTTACACAGGCATATACAGACGAAAATAGCAATAATTACCTTGATTTAAGCAAGGGTACATATGCATTAAATAATTCCTTAACTACTACAAGAATTTCCGGTAATGATATTACTGTAAATAAATACAATGATTTGATGGTATATGTTAAGGCTGGATATCCAATATTATTTACTGATGAATTAATTAATTCAGATAATTATATTTCGTGTGATAAGGATACCAATAATTCAGCTAAATGGAAATATCTTGATGTACATTCTAAATTATATAACTTCATCAAAGATGCTAAATTATTAGGATATGATACAGCTTATGGTGAATATACAGGTAAGGACAGTAGTAACAATAATGTGTTTGGCGATGGATATAAATATGCCAGTCTTGTAAATGTTGATTATGCAAGATATGGAACTGACCCTGAAAAGCTTTCAGCAGCCAACAAATTTAATGGTGGTCTATCATTTGCTACAAAGAGAAATACAAAGGTTACATTTGAATATGTTTCAGGACCACAGGAATATGATAAAGATACAAATGGAAATAAAATTTCAACCAACACCATGGATGGTATTGTAGGTACAACAATTAAGTACGGTACTTCTGAATATACAAGATATAAAGTTATATTATCTGTTGATGAAAGTGTTGATATGGAATGGCTTGAACAGAATTACGCTTTCCAAATGTACATTGATAAATCAGGTTCAGGAAGATTTACTGATGAAAACAGAGTAGAAATAGATCCAGATGTAGACTTTAATAACAAAGGAAAACAAATTATTCTTGAAGGTAACTGGCCAGTAGGCGATGATGGTACTATGGATGGATTTGTACCATGGAGAGTAGAAGCTTACAAAAAGAATAATGCGGATAATCATTATTTATATACTGGATTCTCTGCTTTTGAAAAAGTTGATAAAAATGGTAATGCAACCAAAAAAGATGTTGAAGTATTATGGGTTGCAACTGAAAATATTACAATGAATTTTGAAAACTTAATTAATAGCGTTAATGTACCTGAATACAATATAAAGGTTACTAAGGTAAGCTATCCTGATTTCTCTAAGAAATGGACAAGTATTTCAGAAAACACAGTATATGATTCAGGAAATTCATTACTGAAGGTTGGAAAATTTGATTCAAAAGCTTCATCAGAAAGAAAAGATAAAGAATTTGATATGATTGTATTTGGATACTGTGATTCATATGTTGGACAGGACATAAACAATATTATGTGTCTTGAAAACATAAAGTATTTCGTTGATGCAGGACATTCATTATTCTTTGCTCATGATAATGCATCTTATCTTACGACAGTATGTGACTATGTGAATGAAGGATCAAGTAATATAATAACTTCAGGTAATAGAACAACAAGTTCTGGAAATGAAGATAATATGTACAACTTCGCAAAGTATACAACATCTTATATGCGTGGAATGCTTGGAATGGATACATATGGAGTTTCTTATTCACCACAATCATTTATATATGGATATGATTCAAATGGTAATGTGGTAAGTGAGGCTGATAAAGATAAAGCAGTACGACTTAATCCATTATATAACCCGGCAGTATATAATGCCAGATTATACCTTGATCAGTCAAAGCTGGAAGATTTCAGAGGATATACAGAAGGTATTACATTCTGGTGTACAAACGATAAAGACTTTAAGGCTGCGTACAAGACAAATGGTGGTACAGGAAATGATATAGCAGCAAGTTCATATAATGAGAGTTGGCTTGCTACAACAAATATCAGATTAACTAACAAAGGACAGATTTCAGTGTATCCATACGTAATAGGTGATACATTAACAGTAGGTAAAACGCATTTCCAGTATTTATCACTTAATCTGGAAGATGACAATACTACAGTTTGGTATGTACTTGATAGTACTGACCAAAACAAGTTGTACAACGCAACAAGTGGTGATGGTGCAAATGGTTACTATATTTACTCAAATGGTAATATTACATACACTGGTGCAGGACATCAGAGTGACCAGACAACAAAGGAAAAGAAATTATTCATTAACACAGTTGTAGCTGCAATTAAAGCTGGTAACTATGGACCAGAAATATCATTTACAAATAAAGATACAGTAAATGATGAAGAATCAGTTATTTATACATATGACACAGACAAATATGTAAATGTAGGATTTAAAGTAAGCGATGTTGATAGAAAGAAAGGCGCAGAAAATTCATTTAGTCAATTTGATATGTATTTTGACAAAATTGGAGATGCAGATGATTCTAGTTCAGTCTCATTGGATGCAAATGATATTGCAATCAACACAGCAAACGCTGATGGTGCATCAGATTTCATTATGAATTCAGAGGGAACAGAGTACATTAACTACACCAAAGAAAATGTTCTTAATAGAACAGATTACACATTTACTTTATCATATGTAGATTTAGCAAATAAGTATAATGAACTTCATGATATTTCAGATAGATATTCATTATCAGATGATGGATTCTATTTCAAGAATGGAGTTCAGGGAAGTTATTCATCAGAGATTAAAGATAAAACAGAGGCATTCTTCGATGAATATCGAATTGCAATAACAGCAACTGATGTTCCAAAAACATACGATGAAAATTCTACAGTAAAGGGTATTACATCAACATCTGTAGCACGTGTAGCATTTAGAACATTATTTAACTTAAATTAATATGTAATAATATGGTCATCCCAAATGAGAAATCATGAGGGATGACTTTTTTTGCGTGCTGATTATTCTGTAAAACAACCACTATAGTTATAACATATAATGTTTACTTAAATATATTGACAAAATAAATAAATAGTATATAATAATATAAATACATATAAAATAATATATATAGAGGTGATTGAGTGTATTGTAAGGTAATAAGTGGTGGTGTACTTGATGTGTCAGGACATATAACTTATGTTGAAGTAGATGTTTGCAGCGGACTGCCATATTTTTCAATGGTAGGTTTGCTATCGTCAGAAGTAAGGGAATCAGGTGAAAGGGTTAGAACAGCTATTCGTAATAGAGGATATTATATTCCACCAGGTAAGATAACGGTCAGTTTAACACCAGCTGATTTAAGAAAGGAAGGAACTGGGTACGATTTGGCTATAGCCATTGGGATTATGGCGGCTGCAGGTCTTATCAATGTAGATAAGAGTGAGAAAGATTTTCTGGAAAGTACATTAATAATAGGTGAACTTGGGCTAGATGGTACTGTTAAGAAAATTAACGGAGTCTTACCAATTGTTTTAGAGGCAGCACATAATGGTTTTACTTCATGTATAGTTCCATGTGATAACGTCAGTGAAGCATTAATGTCAGATACTATTAAGGTGTATGGTGTCAATTCATTAGATGAGACGATACAGGTTATTAATGGACTTCGTCAGCCGGAAACGGCCAATGAGCTCATTAATGAGAGAAATAACATAGATTATGACATATCAGATGTGCTTGGTAATGAATACACGAAGAGGGTAGTGATGATTGCAGCGGCAGGAATGCATAATATACTATTGATTGGACAACCGGGCTCGGGTAAATCAATGCTGGCAAGGTGTATACCAGAGCTGTTAATTCCACCATGTGAGAAGGAAAGGCTTGAAATCGCCTCAATATACAGTGTGTGTGGGCTTCTTGGCGACGAGGGGATAGTAAGACCTTTTAGAACGCCACATCACACCATAACATTACAGGCATTTACCGGTGGCGGGCGATATCCCAAACCAGGAGAATTAACACTAGCACACAGGGGGGTATTGTTTCTTGACGAATTGCCGGAATTCAAGAGTGAAGTGTTAGAATCACTCCGTGAGCCTTTGGAAGAAAAGTATATTAATGTAGTTAGAAACAAAGGTGCATGTAGATTTCCGGCAGATTTTTTGCTTGTTGCTGCTATGAATAACTGCAGGTGCGGTTATTATCCTGACAGAAATCTATGTAGATGCAGCGAGAAGGATATCAGGAAATATTTATCTAGAATAAGTGGACCACTGATGGAAAGAATTGATTTGTGTGTTAGTGTACCTAAGGTTGGAATTGAAGATATTAATAATAGAAGTAATTCGACTACTACAGAGCAGATAAAGGACACTATAGCCAAGGCATATGCAATACAGGCTGGTCGATTTGAATGTGACAGCATACATTACAATTCTCAAATGAACAATGAACAGATTAATGAATATTGTTTATTAGGAAGTGAGCAACAGGATATTATGAATAAAGCATACAAAAGTATGAATTTAAGTGTTAGAACATACTATAAGATTATAAAGGTTGCAAGAACAATAGCGGATATTGACAATTCCAAGGATATTAAGACAACACATTTGGCAGAGGCAATCGGATATAGAAATATGATGAATTAATTAATCTTATGTATGAAGAATATAGTAGGGAGGAATTTAAGATAGAGAAGTACTGGTTATGGCTTATGAATATAGAAAATATGAGTCGAAATAAGATATATAGAATTATGGAAGTATTTAAGAATCCGGAAGAAGTGTTCAGAGCTAGTGAGATGAATATGATAAGCTCAAAGGTTATAAGTGATGATGATATAGTAAGAATAAAGGAATCAAAGAAGTCATTCAGCTATGATAATGAATTGCAGAAATTAAGAAGAATTAATGCCAGATTTATTTCGATTGATAATGAAGAATATCCTAATAAACTAAGGAATATATATGATTATCCATATGGACTATTTATTAGAGGAAATGTTATTTATGATAATGGTTTTTCCATTGCAATTGTTGGCGCAAGAAACTGCAGTGAATATGGAAAAAGTATGGCGAGAAGATTTGCAGGTGAATTATCTAGATATGGAATACCTATTATAAGTGGCATGGCAAGAGGAATTGACTCATACAGTCATCGTGGTGTGGTAGAATCCGGAGGCAGTACATATGGTGTGTTAGGATGTGGTGTGGACATATGCTATCCTGCTGAAAATATTGAATTATTTACTGATATACAGATGAAAGGAAGCGTAATTTCGGAGTATCCACTTGGCTGTGCTCCGATGTCATGGCAATTTCCTGCGAGAAATAGAATAATAAGTGGTTTGGCGGACATTATTTTAGTTGTGGAGGCTAGAGAGAAGAGTGGATCATTAATTACTGTTGAGCATGCTCTGGAACAGGGAAAGGATATTTTTGCTGTTCCAGGCAGAATTGGAGATAAGCTATCGGAGGGGTGCAATCGCCTAATAAGAGCTGGAGCAGGAATTGCTTTATCTCCGGAAATGCTTATTGAAGAGATATCTGACAATTATTTTTCTACAATTGAATATTCAGAAAAAAAGAATTACCCTATTGCAAAAGATTTAGAAGTGGTGTATAGTAATGTGGATTTGTTTCCAAAAAGCATACAGACCATTATTGAAGAAAGCAGTGAAAAAAGTGATGTGGTTTTGGAAAAATTATTGAGATTACAACTTATGAATCTTGTAAATGAACCGATAAAAGGTTATTATTCAAGGAATATTTGATGAATATATAGGGAAGGGATGCGTTATGGCAAAATATTTAGTAATAGTTGAATCACCGGCAAAGGTGAAGACAATTAAGAAGTTTTTAGGTGCGAACTATACAGTAGTAGCATCAAATGGACATGTTAGAGACTTACCCAAAAGTCAAATGGGAATAGATATTGAAAATGATTATGAGCCTAAATATATAACAATAAGAGGAAAAGGCGAGAAATTAGCTGAACTTAGAAAAGAAGCAAAAAAAGCAGATAAAATTTATCTCGCAACTGACCCTGACCGTGAGGGAGAAGCTATTTCATGGCATTTGGCCAACGCTCTTAAGATAGATGAAAGTAAAATGCAAAGAATTACTTTTAATGAAATTACTAAAAATGCTGTAAAGACATCACTAAAAGAACCTAGAAAAATAAACATGAATCTTGTAGATTCACAACAGACACGAAGAATACTTGACAGAATGGTTGGATATAGTATAAGTCCGGTATTGTGGGCAAAGGTAAAGAGAGGATTAAGTGCAGGCCGTGTTCAATCAGTTGCATTAAGAATGATATGCGATAGAGAAGATGAAATCAATGCATTTATACCAGAAGAATACTGGAATTTAGATGCGGAATTTGCAATAGAAGGCCAAAAGAAATCATTAACAGCTAAGTTTTATGGAACTGCTGATGGTAAGAAGGAAATAAAAAATAAATCAGAAGTGGATAGCATTATTTCGAATCTTAAGAAGGCAAAATGTGCTGTAAAAGAAGTGAAAAATGGTGAGAGAGTGAAGAAAAGCCCATTGCCATTTACAACAAGTACATTGCAGCAGGAGGCAGCTAAGACTCTTAATTATGCAACACAGAAGACAATGCGACTTGCTCAGCAGCTATATGAGGGAGTGGATATCAAAGGAAGAGGAACTATCGGTTTGATTACATACCTTAGAACTGATTCTACAAGAATATCAGAAGAAGCTGAATCAATGGCACATGATTTTATTGTCGCTAATTATGGTGAGAATTATGTAACAACAGAGCAACGTAAGAACAAAAAAGAAGGAAAAATACAGGATGCTCATGAAGCTATAAGGCCTACAGATATCTCATTGACACCAGCAGTAGTCAAGGAACAGTTATCAAGAGATTTATTTAGATTGTATCAGCTTATATGGAAAAGGTTTGCAGCTAGTAGAATGAGTAATGCCAAATATGACACTACTTCAGTGAAAATTAGCGCTGGTAAATATATTTTTACTGCTTCAGCATCAAAGCTTGCATTTGATGGATTTATGTCTGTATATATAAGTGAAGAGGATAAGGAAGAGGCAGGAAATGTCCTTCTTAACAAATTAGACTCAGAATCAAAATTAAAACTTTCAAATCTAGACAGTACACAGCATTTTACACAACCGCCTGCACATTTTACAGAGGCTGCACTTGTAAAGGCGATGGAAGAGCAGGGAATAGGTAGACCAAGTACCTATGCTCCAACCATAACAACAATTATTGCAAGAAGATATGTTGCTAAGGAAAACAAAAATTTATATGTAACAGAGCTTGGAGAAGCTGTTAACGATATAATGAAATCTTCATTTGGCGTAATAGTTGATTCAAGTTTTACAGCAAATTTGGAATCCTTACTTGATAAGGTTGAAGAGGGTGTTGTCCCTTGGAAAACAGTTGTCAGAAATTTCTATCCTGACTTGAATGAGGCTGTAGAAGTTGCTCAAAGAGAGCTTGAAAAGATTGAAATACACGATGAAGTGACAGACGTGATATGCGAAGTATGTGGAAGAAATATGGTTATAAAGTATGGTCCACATGGTAAATTCCTTGCATGTCCTGGATTTCCAGAATGCAAGAATACTAAGCCATATTTTGAAAAAATTGGAATTAGCTGTCCGAAATGTGGAAAAGATATTGTAATTAAGAAGACAAAAAAAGGTAGAAAGTATTATGGTTGTGAAAACAATCCAGAATGTGATTTCATGTCATGGCAGCAGCCGGTTGAAGAGAAATGTCCGGAATGTGGAAGTTATATGGTGAAAAAAGGAAATAAGGCAATGTGCTCAAATGAGCAATGTGGTTATGTACATGAAATAAAGAAATAGATACGGAGAAGACTATGAGTGTACAATTACTTGACAAAACAAGAAAAATAAATAGATTACTTCATAACAATAATTCTAGCAAAGTTGTATTTAATGATATTTGTTCTGTTTTAAGTGGGGTTTTAGAATCAAATGTAATAATTACAAGTAAAAAAGGGAAAGTATTGGGAATTGGAAAGTATGATAAGGTAGACAGTTTAAATGAACTTATCGCCAACAAGGTTGGAAATGTTTTTGATGCATTACTTAATGAGAGACTTTTAGGAATATTGTCAACTAAGGAGAATGTGAATCTTGAAACTCTGGGATTTGCATTGGAAAAGGTTAAAAGTTACAAGGCAATAATTACTCCAATTGAGATAGCCGGTGAACGCTTTGGAACTATGTTTGCCTATCGAAAAGATAGTCAATATACTATTGACGACATAATATTAAGTGAGTATGGATCAACTGTTGTTGGTCTTGAAATGATGCGCTCTGTTAATGAAGAATCAGAGGAATCAAGTAGAAAGGTTCAGATGGCAGAGTCGGCAATTAACACATTGTCTACGTCGGAATATGATGCGATTAAAAAGGTTCTGCTTAGAATGAAGGGGAAACAGTCAGATACATTAATAGCAAGCAGAATAGCAGACGAGACAGGAATTACAAGATCTATAATAGTCAATGCACTTAAGAAGTTTGAGAGTGCAGGTATTATAGAGTGTAAAAGTGCTGGAATGAAGGGTACAAGTATAAGAATTCTTAATCAGGTTATTTTTTGCCAGTTAGGTATAT
>CAZBKO010000016.1:0-30387 GCA_964492545.1 uncultured Lachnospiraceae bacterium | reverse complement strand
TATTTCTCAACAGCCTTCATAAGTCCAATATTGCCTTCCTGAATTAAATCAAGAAATGTCATGTTGCTTGACTGTACATACTTCTTAGCCACACTCACAACAAGTCTTAAATTGGAATTAGTCATCTTCTCTCTTGCATTCTCATCTCCACTCTCTATCTGCTTTGCAAGAGTTATTTCACTCTCCTTAGAAAGCAGCGGAATGTTTCCAATCTGCTTAAGATATGACCTCACTGAATCTTCAACATTTGCTTCATTATCAATTATCTTATTATCTTCTTCGGAAGATATATCCTCTTTCACAGCCTGTAATTCCTGTTCTGATGGTTCTATTATTTCGATGTCCATATTATTATCCTAACTAGTGGTCATAGCATTCACTCTATCAACCACATACTCCTTAACCTTATCCTTCTCCATGTCTAATGCGACTGCCAGCTCTCCATAAAGCTTTTCCTCAGCATTATGAAAATACTTTTCATCACTTGCTGTAATCTTCTTTCCCTCTGCCATTCTCGACTGTATTCTTATATATATTGTCTTGATTATTCTAACCATTTGGTCTGGGGCACAAGTCCTAATAGCATCTTTGTATTCATTCTCTCTCTTCTTCTCATCTGGTATCCACAGAACCTCTGTCTGAGCCATTCCATCTATAAGTTCTAAGGCTTCCTGCTTTCCAAGCACTGGCCTCATAACAATCTTATCATTATCTACTGGTGTAAACACTTTACTTCCCTTGGAATATAATGGTGATAAAGTATAGTAATCCTTATCCTTAGGCATTCCTGACATATCCAGCTTTCCAACGCTATCAACAATACATACACCACTATTGCCATAAATAATATATTCTCCTACACTAAACATACGACATCTCCTTTTTTGTTTTACAACAGTTCCAAAGCCATTTTTCCCGCTTAAAAGAAAACTCGTTACATAAAAAGTGAAACGAGTTCATCTAAAGTACTTATAGTATAACAGAATTTAATCATAATTGTAAGCTCTTTTCCTTTATTTGCTTATCTTTGTGAACTTTGCAAAATATGGAAAAGCAGGTTTTGTGCAATTTTACAAGATATATTCAGCTAATGTTGTATATATCAGCTCTGGATCTACAGGTTTTGACAAATGTTCATTAATTCCGGCTCTGGTGGATTTATCAACATCATCAGCATAAGCATTTGCACTCATTGCAATTATGGGTATATACACGGCATAATCACTGCCTATGGCTCTTATATTCTCTGTTGCTGTTAGTCCGTCCATAACCGGCATCCTAATATCCATAAGTATTGCATCGTAATAGCCATCAGGATACTCCACAAACTTATCAACGGCTTCTTTTCCATTTACAGCGGTATCAACCCTCATATGTTTCATCTCAAGTATCTGTTTTGCAATCTCCAGATTGAGTTCATGATCTTCGCAGAGTAAAATCCTCTTACCCTCAAGCTTGCCCGTGTCCACCCTTATCTGTTCTTTTTTATTATCTGCTCCTGCAGCCTCCAATGGAATTTCAACAATAACTGTAGTTCCCTTAGTAAGCTGGCTTCTCACTTCTATATGACCATCCATCATATCAACAAGGCTCTTTACTATTGACATTCCAAGACCTGATCCCACATAATAGGATGTAATTTATCTTCGTTCCTGTGAAAACACATCGAAAATATGTGGTAAAAATTCTTCACTCATACCAAAACCATTGTCTTCAATCATAACCTTTAGATTAATCCTGTTGTTATCATTGGCAATAATTTCTGCTTTTAATCTTATTTTTCCATTTTCCTGAGTAAATTTAACTGCATTTGAAAGAATATTCAGCAAAATCTGTTGAATTCTTACCCTGTCACCAACAGCATATACATCCCTTTGAATATTATTTTCCAAAACAAAGTCTTGATTTTTATCTTTAATCTGAACGCTGCTAAATGATATAAGATTATTTACAACATCATATAAATTAACATTGCTTTTTATCAGTTTCATCTGCTTACTGTCTATTTTATTCATATCCAGGGTGTCATTTATCAGGCTTAGCAGAAATCTACCTGAATCAGATAGCTGATTTAATTTGTTAACCACATCCTCCGGTAAATTCTACATATTGAGAAGAAGTGAGGTTATTCCAATAATTCCATTCATAGGCGTTCTTAAATCATGGCTCATCTGTGATAAGAAATTAGTCTTTACCTCATTTGCAAGCTGTGTTTCTTCCAGTGCTGCTTTTATTTCTTCAAAATGCTTTTTCTCTGATTCATACATATCTGTAATATCAGTTCTGTACATTATGATTTTACCTGATGTGCCTTCAAGATAAGCATACTGCATTTTCTCTCTAAGTATTTTTCCATTTTTTCCATACATTCCATATGTAAAATAATATGTTTCATTGTTTTCAAGCATTTCAACAATATATTCCAGCTGCATATATCTTTTTACATTTTCCCTATCCTCCGACAATATATTGTTATTTACAATGTAGTCTATCTCGTTGGAATAATCAAGACGTCTTCCAATCTTGAATTTGGATTCACCACTGCTCACTGTAACAACCTTATACTCTTTAGAAAACACATCAATTATTGATATAAAATCAAATTCTATATCCGTTATCTTTTGTACCAGTATTTGTGATTCAATCTCATCTGTCACATCCATTGCTGACACAACACCCATAACTTCGCATTGTATTGGATTAGTTATGAAATTTGCACTTACACGCAAATACACAACTCTATCCTTTTTACCGTTTATTTTGAAAACTATTGATAAATTTTCTTCTCCCGCTCCCGCTGTTTTGCACATATTTTCAAATTTCAGAGCTTCACAAAATCTATCTCTGTCAGCTTCAACTACATGCTCCAATACACTATTGTACAAATCACAGTAATTTTCTTTTTGTTCATCTACGCCTGTATAATCGCTGTGCTTAATCCACTCCTTTATTCTTCCGTCTGACATATCCATGATAAATGCTGATCTGTTGCCTGGATCTGCTTCTTTTGCTGCCAGCTTGATGCTCTGCTCATATTTATATTTATTAATATGCTCTTGTGTAATATCTTCCGCTATGGCCACTGCTATTTTTGGGCTTCCCTCTGTATTATTAATTGCTGAATATGTAATTCTGAGCCAATTGCATTTTACAAGAGTATTATTGAAATGTATTTCAGCACTTGAACGTTTAGCACCATTGGCTATCTCCTCATGTATCCTCATATACTCATTAATGCTCTCAGGTAAAATATATCCCTTATCTATTACCACATGATATCCACCTCTGTTAATGGCATCAAAACCATTTTTCCTTGCATATTCATTTTGTTCTAAATATTCACCTGTCTCAATATTATATGTCCAAATATATATTGTAACTGCTGACAGGGCAAGACTGGTTCTTTCCTTCTCTATCTTAAGTGCATTACTGATTTCATTAAGTTCAATTTCTTTTCTTTCATGACTAAAAACACTATCCATATAATTAATTCTAAGATTACCCACCACTCTGCCAATGAACATCCCAATAATACTAAATGTAATTATGCAGATAATATCACCAATTGCTATGCTATATGGTTTATAAATATATGTACAGATAATTCCTGAAGCAGCAACAATTATCTGTATTATATCTACTACTCTTTTTGGCGCAACAAAAATAACCGGCAGCATAATAAAGAACACATACATTGTTATTATTGGTGAATGTATATTGTAAATAATGCCCGAGAAAATGCAAAAGCTGTATGTCTTGAAATAAGCTATCACAACAAGAAGCTTAATGATGTTTTCTGACTTTCCGGCTTTAGTATTTACAATAATCAACTCAACTGCACTAACAACTGCGTATAGTATATAAATCAATGTGAGCCCGCTAAAATAACTCATAAACAAACTTCCGATTGTAATACACACAAGTATTATTCCCAAGAGAAAATTATAGTATTTTAGTATTTTAGTATTTTTCTATTATCTTCACATATAGCTTTTGAATTTCGTCTAAAAGACTCTATGTCATTTCCCATTATTGCTCCATTCTTATAATATCAATAACCCTCATTGTCTCAATTGAATTAAATCTGTATTTATGATTAATATTATGATTGCTAATTAGATTTTCAAATTCCATGACTTCATACACCATGTTATTATCATACTTCTCTATGTCGAATACTTCTCTTCTTCCGTCTCTATAGAGTAATTCAATATGTCTGGTATCTGCTATTTCATCTATACTCATAATACCAGCTTCACCCATAATCTGACAGCACGGAAATTGATTTGTTATCTTTGAATACATAACATCACCAATCATATTGTCATATTTTAGTATTGCTGACCCTTCACCTTCCATGCCATTTTCTAAATAAATGCTATCAGTCACAACGCTTTTTGGAGCTCCAAATAAGCTTATCATCGGGTTAATTGTGTACACCCCTATGTCCATAACAGCTGCATTTGACAGTTCAGGATTAAAAGCATTTTCAATAATTCCTTTTTTATAATTATCATATCTTGATGAATACTGGCATTTTGAAAAGCACACTCTTCTTATGGTTCCAAGGCATGTAATAAGCTCTGATATCTTCTTAAATCCCGGATCAAATACAGGCCTCATTGCCTCCAGCAAAACAACGTTGTTCTCATCTGCTGCCTCATACATCTGCTGTGCCTCTATGGCATTTGAAGCAATAGGTTTTTCACAAATCACATGCTTGTGAGCCTTCATAGCCTGTATTGATTGTGGTGCATGACAGCTGTTTGGTGTTGCTATATACACGGCCTCAAACATATCAGAGCTAAGAAATTTCTCCATATCATCAAAAGCACTCTCAATATTATTGGCATCTGCAAACTTAACAGCCCTCTCAATGCTTCTGCTAAAAACCGCACTACATATAGCATCCTGTGTCTTATTAACTGCTGATACAAAAAGCTCAGCTATTTTACCTGTTCCAATTATTCCTATTCTCATATTTGATTCATCACCTGTCTATTCAAAAGTTTTTTCTTAAGCTTATGCCAAATGATAGCATAGCACAAAATATGTACACCAAATGTTATTATCCATGTTATGGGATATGATGCATATACTATTCCAATTGTGTGGTATTTCGGTATTTGGAATACTGTTGCCAGCCACAATAATCTAAGTCCACATGCACCAATTAGCGAGACAATCATAGGCATAATCGAATATCCTATGCCTCTTAGCATTCCAACCATTACATCCATAATCCCGCAGAGTGCATATGTTCTTGCAATTACCCTCAGTCTGTCAATTCCTGCATCAATGACATCTGCCTTTGACGAGTAAATTGATAATAGCTGTCTTCCAAATACAAGAGCACCGGTACCCATTACTATACCTACCGTAATGACGCATGCCTGTGATACAAATAGTATTTTGTTAATTCTCTTATATTTTCCTGCGCCCATATTTTGGCTTGTAAATGATATAGCGGCCTGGTAAAAGGCATTCATACCAAAATACACAAATCCTTCTATGTTCGCCGCTGCAGAATTACCTGCCACAACCGTACCACCAAATCCATTTATAGATGACTGTATTACCACATTTGACAGTGCAAATACTATACCCTGAAAGCCTGCAGGCAAGCCTATTTTAAGTATTCTTACAAATGTTGTTTTGTCCATTTTTAGTTCCTTTGGATAAAGTCGAATTCCACCTTTTTCTCTCATAAGGCATCTGAGAACTAATGCTGCCGATATACATTCCGATACCACTGTCGCAACAGCTACACCAGACACATCCATATTTAGCAAAACAACAAATATCAGGTTAAGGATAACATTGACAACTCCTGCACCAAATAAAAAATAAAGCGGTCTCTTTGTATCTCCCACTGCCCTCAAAATTGCACTTCCAAAATTGTAAATCATAGTTGCAGGCATGCCAAGGAAATATATTCTAAGATATACTGTTGCCAGCGGCAGAACATCTGTCGGTGTATTCATCAGTATAAGTATCTGTTTTGCAAATATTACACCGATAATCAGCAAAAATATACCACTGTAAATACTAAGAGTTATTGCAGTGTGCACGCTTTTCTTAAGTTCCTTCTCATCTCTTCCGCCAAAGCATCTTGCCACAAGTACATTTGCACCAATTGACAATCCAACAAACAGGTTGGTCAGCAAATTAATCAGTGCTGTATTTGAACCAACTGCTGCCATGGAGTTCTCTCCCGCAAATCTTCCAACAACTACAATATCCGCAGCATTAAACAGCAGCTGCAACATGCTTGAACACATTAAGGGCACTGCAAACATCAGCATTTTTCCTAAAATAGGTCCATTACACATATCAATTTCGTACTTTTTATCTGTACTACTCATTATTTATCACCAGCTTATCTCAATTGTTTTCGTAATCCCTTCGGGTAATGATTCTTCATTATCCCTCCGGCCAGCTTTCCAAATCCAATACTATATCCCTCAACGGTTATAAGATACCATCCCTTATCGCCATCATATTCAAATGTCTGTCCGCTAATATAATCATAAATTCTCTTATCATTTAATGAAATATCTACAGTTCTTTCTACTAAATCTCCATTCAATGCAAGTGCAAGAGAATGGGAAGGTTCAAATCTATTTTTCTTGATTGTGCCCAAATGAAGACCTGGGCGTAATACCTTTAAGCCCTTAATTGATGGTGCATTTTCCGGCATCAGATAAATCTGCTCTCCATACTTTACATACACACCCTTAAGGGTAAGCTTTAAATTCTCATCTAAAAATTGTGTGCACTCAGGAATCTGCTTTATATTAATTCCACTTTCATATCCATTCTTAAGATATCCTTCATGCCCATCACTGCTGCCATCCTTTATCAGGACTGCTGCAAAATGCCCCTCGCCCTTTACTTTATGAGGCCATATTCTTATTGTTCTGTCAATGCCCTGTACCGGTGCATCACACCATTGTGCATTACCATGGTCATCTATTCCATTGACATTAACCTGCGCTATTGTGTAATTGTCATGTCTCTCAAGGAATCGGCATATTGCCTGTTCATCCTCTTTGGGAGCAAATGTGCAGGTTGAATACACAATCCTGCCACCCGGTGCAAGCATGTGGTCAGCGTTGTCAAGAATCATATCCTGTCTATCCGCACATATACTTACATTCTCTAAACTCCATTCATCACAGGCATTATCATTCTTTCGAAACATTCCCTCTCCTGAGCATGGTGCATCAACCATAATCTTATCAAAGTATTCACCGAATACCTGTGCTAATTTATCTGTGGATTCATTGGTTACAATGGCATTTCTAATACCCATTCGTTCCACATTCTCAGATAGAATCTTAGCTCTTGCTGCATTTATCTCGTTGCAGATAAGTATTCCCTCATTCTTCATTCCGGATGCTATCTGGGTGCTTTTTCCCCCTGGTGCTGCACACATATCAAGTATCTTCTCACCTGGCTGTGCATCGATTAACACCCCCGCACCATTGCACTCGGCTCCTGTATATAGTACACTCCTGCTTCATGAAATGGATGCTTGCCAGGATGATTGTCAGGATTGTAATACATTCCCTCATCTACCCATGGCACCTATTCCAAATCAAAATCTGAGTTCTTAACAAAATTCTCCACATCAGCCTTAAGCGTATTAACTCTGAGTGCCTGATATTTATCTAAATTATAGCTATTTACAAAATTGTCATATTCATCTGCAAGCATTCCCTGCATTCTTAATAAAAATTTCTCTGGAAGCATTAATTTCTCTCCTATAAAATGAGTTTGGTAAAATTATAACGCATTTTTACAAAATGTGCTATAATGAATATCGTCTTTTAAGACATTATATAGAAAGAATACGAAATGAGGACTTTTTTACATATGAAATATGCAGCGAAATACATTAAAATACATTCAATTTTAACCTGGAAATATCTAAAAAATGTTGCTAAATGGGGACTTTGTTCTGTTATCATCGGGATTATCTGTGGAATAATAGGTACACTTTTTTATGAATTTGTCAAAGCAGCTACAACCCTTAGAACTGATAATCACTACTTTATTTATGCAGCACCTTTATGCGGACTCTTTATTGTGTTTATTTACAGCAAGTTTAAAATGCTCAATGATGGTGGTACTAATGCAATTATCAGTTCAATTCGTTCATCTGAAAAAGTGCCTCTTAAAATGACACTTCTTATATTTGTAAGTACTGTAATAACTCATTTATGCGGCGGTTCTTCCGGAAGAGAGGGTGCTGCACTTCAGATTGGTGGAAGCATGGGATCAACCATTGGAAATATTCTCAAAATGGATGATAATGGTATGCGTATTCTGACAATGTGTGGTATGAGTTCAGTATTTGCTGCACTTTTTGGTACACCGCTCACTGCAACCATCTTCAGTATGGAGGTAATCAGCGTTGGTGTTCTATATTATGTTGCATTTATTCCATGTATCATTTCATCTGTTATTGCCTTTGGTATTGCCCATCATTTTGGAATGACTCCTGAATTTTATAATATTGCATCAATTCCCGATGTGAACATAATAATTGTACTAAAGGTTGTACTTTTAGCTGCCCTTTGCGCAGGACTTAGTATTCTTTTCTGTGTAACAATCCACAAGATTACACATTTATACAAAAAATATATACCAAATCCATATCTTCGTGCTTTTGTCGGTGGATGTCTTATCGTTGCAATTACACTTCTTGTTGGTTGCTATGATTACAATGGAGCCGGTATGGATATCATTGGAAAAGCCATGGAAGGTAACGCTAAGCCTGAAGCCTTCGCTATCAAACTTATTTTTACAGCAATCACTCTCGGTGCCGGCTTCAAAGGTGGCGAGATTGTTCCGTCATTTTTCATAGGCGCAACCTTTGGAAATGTTATCGGTGGACTTATTGGGTTACCACCATCCTTTGGTGCTGCACTTGGTCTCGTAGCTGTATTTTGTGGCGTTGTTAACTGTCCTATTTCCGCGCTCCTTCTTTCAGTAGAAATATTCGGCTCAGCAGGTCTTATATTATTTGGAATAAACTGCGCCGTAAGCTATACTTTGTCAGGATACTACGGACTTTACAGCAGCCAGAAAATTGTTTATTCAAAATTAAACCCTACTTTCGTAAATAAAAGTACGAAGTAGGGCTTAACCTAGTTAATATATGTTCTTATTTCTTCATTTATTTTGTCTATCTGCTCACGAAATTCTCTTGCAGACATTCTCATGGCGCCATTTCCCCATATAATGCACTGTTCAAGAGCATCTGATGTGGCTACTGTAACTCTATATTTTTTCCCAAGCTCATGGCTGGTTTTCTCAATGTATGTGTCAGCAGTTTCAGCTTCCTTAGTATAAATAACATCAATATTGTTATATTTAATCACTTCGCCCGGATTTCCTTTTACCTTGTAGGCATCAAATACAAGTATTACATGCTCCTTTTTATAGCCCTGATAGTTACATAGAATATCCATTAGTGCGTTTCTTGCAGCTTCTAGGTTAATCCTTGATAATTCATTCAAATCTTCCCATGCAAATATTATATTGTAGCCATCTACCAACAAATATCTTTCTCTGTTGTCTTCAAGATATGCTACATCTCTCTTTTTAATATTTGATATATTGTTTGCTGTTGACTTTGTCCATTTGGCACGTTCTTTTTTTATGGTTCCGTATGTTCTTTCAAATATTTCTTCCAGCTCTTCTGTTGTACAATACTCGCTTACTGACCTTACCGAATGTTTTCTTAGAAAATATTCATCTTCATTCTTCTTATTATTTCCATCATCTAAAACGCATTCCACATGAGCATGCTCACCTACCTCATCCCAGTCAACTACATACCCGGCACCGTGGGCACAGAATACAGATGATGCCGGATTCATTGTATCCTGAGTAAAGTCATAATTAAAGCTCTCTATTACATCTTCGCTGTTATGACATTCTCTATAACCGCCAAATACACAATTAATTTTTCCAAGTCCTCTTGTGTATGAAATAATTTCTCTCTGATATCCATTCATGGTTACAACCGGAGCTACACCATTAATTATGTATTTTTCATTTATCATTTGAGGCGGCCTGCATTCTCCGTGCATTCTCTCCACATCCGTCATTACTCTTCCCACATAATCCATCGGAACTTCAATCTGAAATTGATATACCGGTTCAAGCAATATGCTTTCAGCCTTTGCAAGTGCATTTCTTATTGCTCTGTATGTAGCCTGCCTGAAATCTCCACCCTCTGTATGCTTCTTGTGGGCTCTGCCGGCAACAAGAGTTATTGCTATGTCTGTTATTTCCGAGCCTGTCAGCACCCCTATATGCTGCTTTTCTTCCATGTGTGTCAAAATTAATCTCTGCCAATTTTTGTCAAGCTCATCCTCACTGCAATTAGTATAGCATTGAACACCACTTCCTCTTTCTAATAGTTCCACAATTACATGTACCTCTGCATAGTGCTTAAGAGGCTCAAAATGGCCAATTCCCTCGACTCTATTCTTAACTGTTTCCTTGTAAACAACATTTCCAGTATCAAATGTAACATCAATCCCATATCGATCCATTATCTGGTCCTTTAATATTTCCATTTGAACATCGCCCATAACTTTAGCATGAATTTCTCCGATTCTACTGTCATAAGTGATATTTAGCTGTGGTTCTTCATCCTCCAGTTCTCTTAGCTTAGGCAGGACAGCATTTGGCGATAAATCATCATTTATTGTCACTCTATAGCTTAATACAGGTTCAATAACAGGAATGGTAATACCCGTCAACGCACCAATTGCATCGCCTGCTCTTGTGTTCTTAAGACCTGTGAGTACACATATGGTTCCGACGGTGGCTTCGTTAACTGTATTGTACTGCCCGCCAAAATATATTCTAATCTGATCAATCTTTTCATTCCATTTATGCTCTTCATCATCAGTATTATTTGAAATGTTCATCTTAGTTTTGAGCGTTCCGCCTGTGACCTTAACATATGTAAGTCTCGCTCCATTATTGTCACGTCCTATCTTGTATACTCTGGCACCATATTCATCTCCATAATCGCACTCATCCATATAAGAAGCCATACCTTTATATAATTCGTCTAATCCATCACCTTTCAGTGCTGAACCAAAATAACAGAGGAATATATTTCTGGCACCAAATTCTGTCCTAATATCTTCCTCTGTAATAATTCCTTCATTCAGATATGTATCTGCAAGGGTCTCGCTGCACATTGCAATGCTCTCTATATTATCATTCGTAATCCCGACACTCATATTAACACAATTACCTGTTAACTGATTGCTAATATCTTCCATAATGATTTGTGGTTCAATACCCGGCTGGTCCATCTTATTAATAAAAATAAATGTTGGAATATTGTATCTTTCAAGAAGCTTCCACAAGGTTAGCGTATGTCCTGTAACACCATCAGGACCACTGATTACAAGAATCGCATAATCAAGCACCTGCAATGTTCTCTCCATCTCAGCTGAAAAATCTGTATGTCCCGGTGTATCCAGCAATGTAACCTCGAATTTTCCCAATGTCAGCTCTGCCTGTTTTGAAAAAACCGTAATTCCTCTCTCTCTTTCAACATCAAAATTGTCCAAAAGAGTGTTCTTATGATCTACTCTTCCAAGGGTTCTTATACTTTTGCTTGTATACAGCATATTCTCCGATAATGTTGTCTTACCTGCATCCACATGAGCAAGTATACCGATTACAATTTTATTAGTCTTCATATTCCACAAACCTCATTATTGAATGGGCTAGTGGCAATGACCTCCACATTTACTACAATCGCATCCACACTGTAGTGACTTCCCATTCTTCTTATCCTTTATCATCTTCGCAATAATTATTCCAACTATCACAACCAATATTGCACCAACTATAAATGTTCCAACGTTCATATTGTTACCTCCTAAATTGTCTTTACGAAGTAAGTATATTCTAACTTAGATTAGTTGTCAATAACTTCTTACTGATTAACATTATCTCATATGAATAAAGTGGACAAGTCCACTTCAAGTCCCTAATGTCCTATCAATTGAAAAGGCTATGCAATAAATGCATAGCCACCATAGACTAATTACGTCCCATTGTCTCATCAAGTGTAGAGATAATTCTCTCCATTGATTCTTCAAATTTATCAACATTGTTGTTCTTAAATATAAGTAAGCCATCCTTCTCTGCAGGGTCTGCAAGATTAGCAGGTATCTCAAAGTTGCAGTTTGAAATATATTCGTCCCAGTTCTCTAGTTTCCATGTATCTCTGTCTGAATCTCTTGATATCATTCTCTCATGAACTATCTCAGGATCTGTGTCAACCCAAATTACAACTAAAGTTGCGCCCTTCTCCTTCAAATGCTTCTTGAGATTATCCATATATTCAAGATCTCTTATCTCTCTTGTAAATGGTGCATTAATCAATACGATATCATCATATTCAAGTGCTTCCAATGCTAATTCTACTACACAGTCATATTCATAATCTCTAATGTGTTCTTCAAAGAAATCACTGCTTCTGTTATATTCCTGACCTGCAACAACGAATATCTGCTTAGACAATGTTATTAATGTGTCCTTATCAAGATAAACAATATGCTTAAGTCTCTTGGCAAGTTCCTTTGAAATATATGTCTTTCCGCATGCTGGTGGTGATGTTACTAATATAAGTTTCTTCGTCATAATGTACCTCCAAAAAAATCTATTATCTTTGCTGTTAATAAACAGTAAATTATCTTATTAATGCGCTTTTACGCTATTGCAAAAAATTATACCACATTTTTATCTAAAAAGTCTACTATTTTATGAAATTTCATTACAAGTACTGATTCAATGTATAGTACAATATTTCAGGCTTAATTGGTTTGGATAAATGTGCATTCATTCCCGCATCCATTGATGCTTTTCTATCCTCTGCAAAAGCATTTGCAGTCATGGCTATTATTGGAGTTGTCAATGCATCATCCCTGTCGAGAGCCCTTATTATTCTAGTAGCTTCAAATCCATCCATTCTTGGCATTCTAATGTCCATAAGCACTGCATCATAGTAATTTATTGGAGAGTTCTTGAACATTTCTACTCCTTTATCTCCATCAGCAGCACACTCCACAATTACTCCTATTTTTTCCATAAGCATTTTAGATATTGTCATATTAATGTTGTTGTCCTCACATAGTAGAACACGCTTTCCCTTAAATACAATCTTTTTACTCTGTGTAAGTCTTTTTCTCTCCTCCACATACTTCTTATATTCATCACTCTGTCTCTTAACCATCCTGCAGCATAATGTTAAATAAAATGTTGTACCCTTTGATAATTCACTATGCACCTCAATGCTGCCACCCATAAAATCAATAATTCTCTTAACTATGGCCATTCCAAGACCCGTTCCTGTAGCCTGAACATCCTTCATTGGATTATCTTCCTGTGTAAATGTTTCAAATATATGCTTTTGAAACTCCTCGCTCATACCAATTCCATTATCAGCTACAGTTGCTCCATATGTAACCGTATTACTATCCTTATCTATCTCATTAATAATTAGCTGCACCTTACCACCTTCGTGGGTATACTTTGCTGCGTTTGATAAAAGATTAAAAAACACCTGGTTAAGTCTTAACTTATCTGTGACCATCACTACATCATCATAAACATTTAATACCTTCTCAAGTTCTATTCCTCTCTGGTCAAATAGCGGCTGAACGACAGCAGCCAAATATGAATCAAATTCTTCAAATGGATATAGCTCTTCGTTAAGTGTTATCTTCTTTGACTCTATCTTTGCCATATCTAATATGTTATTCAAAAGTCCCAGCATAAAATCTGACGAAACCTGTATCTGCTCTAAATAATGCCTCATTATATCAATATTTTCTTCGTCACGTGCCAAAGATGTCATACCGATAATTCAATTCATAGGTGTTCTTATATCATGACTCATTTGAGATAGAAAATCGCTTTTAGCCTGATTAGCCCTCTTAAGCTCTGCATGATGTCTTCTCGCAATCATATTTCTCGCTGCCACTATTACAATTACTATAATTAACACAAAAATAATACATGCTACAGCTAGAAACTCTTCTGCATTATTCTTAAAAAGATATTCAACATCTACATCCGGATAAATGTCAAGAGCATAATCAAGTTGTATGTCCTGTATGGTTTGATTGTCTATAAACGCAATTCCTTTATCCATAATTGACTTAATAATCTCAGCATTTTCACCATAATATGTAAGTAAAATATCAAAATATGTATGAGACGTTGGAATCTCAACAATATTGGTGTAATT
The DNA here is from genome assembly GCA_964492545.1 of uncultured Lachnospiraceae bacterium. GTDB lineage: Bacteria > Bacillota > Clostridia > Lachnospirales > Lachnospiraceae > RGIG1934. The sequence goes on along the minus strand of CAZBKO010000016.1, from coordinate 16,088 downwards.
ATTCTCAATAAGATATGCGTTGCTTACATAATAATTCATAAAGAACATATCAGCTCTGCCATCCCTTACTGCCTCAACACACTGCGATGGATGATCATATTCTATAATCTTACAGTTTGGATATGTTATTTTTAAATAATCTGTAATTATCTGCCTGTTATCCGGTGTTGCTATGGTGTATGACTTGTGAATATCATACTTTTTTCCAAGCTTATAAAACAATAAGAATTCACTTCTCAATATTGATTCAGTATTGGATTCCTTATCTATCATAAGATTATTAACACCATCTGACCACTTCATTGAAAAAGTAAAATAATTGCCTGTTCTTTCATCATCGCTTATTGAGTTATATACAAAATTCAACTTCGTATTTCGGGAGATTTCTTCACAAATATCAATAAGGATTCCATTCATCTCACCCTGTCTGTTTTTCCAGGCGAGTGGCTTGGCATCCGGTTCAAAATACATATTGATATCAGGCTGCGATTCAATATAGTTATATTCCTCTCTAGATATTGGATCTGTAATAATTCTGGGAAAATATTTTTTCATAAGCTTATCCTGGTATTCCGAATCATACATTTCCATTTTCAAAATAGCATCATCTATTGCATCAGTTAACTCGGTATTTCCCCTCCACGATGCAAAAAAGAATGGACTATATTCATATTTTTCGATTATATTCATACTACTGTCAATTGTATGTGAATTACATGCAGCCACGTCTATCTTGCCTGTCTTAACGGCATTTAAGAGCTCTGCCTGGGTTGTGTACCTTGTAATATTCATCTGTAAATTGTGATTCTCAATAAGCTTGTTAAGCTGAACTTCATTGACATATCCATCAACTATTCCAAGATTACATCCTCTAATGGCATCGTAATCCTCAAACATTATGTCATCATCAATGGCACACAGCGTTGCATATGTCACACCATATTTCATTCTGCACATCTGAAATCTCGCATCTCTATTCCTGCTAAGCTGCATGGTTCCAACTAAATCAACCTCATGCTTATCCAGCATATCCAATGCATTTTCCCATGTTTTACAATCTACATATTCAAATTGCAAACCTGAATATTCACTAATCTTATCTAAATATGCTCTGTCGTAGCTTATAATTTCGCCGTTTTCGTCTGTGGTGTAATAGTCTCCCATATCAAAATAAGCTACTTTTACTGTATCCTTTGTATTTTCTTCATCTTCAGCTGATGCCTTAATGTTAAAAAAGCTCCCAAACATCATTAACATTACGCCAACACTGAAAAGTATTCTTTTAATCAGCTTCATATGCTGCTCATCTCTGGAGAAATAATATCTATCATTATAATACTTTTTTTTGACATAATACAAAATTTTTTAGAATTGAAACAGTTAACATTATATGGTATACTTTTATCATTAAATATAAGAGGTGTACTATGAAGAACAGTAATGAATCTGCTGAAAACTATTTAGAGACAATATTAATATTAAGCCACAAGCTTCCTGTTGTACGTTCTGTGGATATTGCCACAGAGCTTGATTTCAAAAAATCCAGTGTAAGTATTGCTATGAAGCACTTACGTGAGAATAATCATATAACAGTTACTGAGCAGGGATATATTTATCTTACTGATGAAGGTCGTGAGATAGCTGAAATGATATATGAGAGACATGAGTTACTAACCTCCTGGCTCTGTGAACTTGGTGTTGATAATAAGATTGCTTCTGAGGATGCATGCCGTATCGAGCATGTAATTAGCAAGGAAAGCTTTCAGGCAATTAAGCAGCATGTAACACAACGAAGCTCTAATTAATTGAACTGATATTTAGAATGCCCTATGACTTGATGTCATAGGGCATTATTCTTTACCGGATTTCAATATCAAGGATATCATCATATGCAATTACTTCACCACTTTTCATGATAATGTGCTGAGTATAATCATCAAGTTTTTTAATGCTTCCCTCTATGGTAACGTATTCTCCTCCCTCTTTCTTCAAATCCTTTAGAAAATATGATAATTTCACAAATAGAGTTCCGTCTTCTCTTAGTCTTAAGAATTTATTATCAAGTATTTCACGTGCATTATCATCTAATTCAATTCTTTCATGTGTTAATCGACCTGTCTCATTCACAGCCGAATCATATCCCGTTAGTGCCGCAAATGGAGCAAACTGCGCAGCACGGTTAGCTATGGACATCTGTGGATGTATCGCTGAAACGTGATGCTCCATATTGATTATATCGCTGTAATCATCATTACCTATCATGCCTTATGACCTCCAATCTGCTTATTTCTCTCTATGGTCATTGCACCTTCCTTTAGATTCATACCTTTAAGAATAGCATTCTTGCCGTATTTTTTCTTTATATCTAACATTGCCTGCTGCATTTTCTTTTCACGTTCCACAGCTTCTGACTTAAACTCTTTTTTATTCGTTTCTTCCATATAAGAAAACAGGTCTATTTGCTGATATTCCTGCTTCGTTTTAGCCTCTTCTTCTCCCATAACATTACCTGTTGAAATGTTAACTCTTCTTACAAGAAGGATGGGATTGACTATTCTGTCGTACAGTTTCATCATTGCATCAACGATTGTTTTTGTTGATGATGTATGTGAATTCAGGTTAGCTGTGCCGTGAGCAGCCTTAGGAATCTGTCTGTCATATCTGTCTAGGATTATCTCACCTTTGTATTTATCTCTAATTGTCTTATCCGTAAGATTGTCAATATCATAGCCAACTGTCAGTACAATTTGATTTGTTACCTGCTTTTTATCAACCAAATCAAGTACAAGAAGCTCCGTCATTTCCCTGACTATCAGCTTCGCCTTTTCAAATGTATACGGGCATGTAAGCACCTGTCCTGAACCAAAGCCATGCTGTTTTGGCTTGTATGCCTTTATGTCGGCAATTGTACAGGGCTCATACCCCCAGGCATGATCAATTAATAATTCTGCATTTACTCCAAAGAGCTGATACAGCAATTCTTCATTTTCAACTGAGCATCTTGCCACGTCACCCATAGTCATTAAGCCCATTTTCTCAAGCTTCTTAGCATATCCTCTTCCAACTCTCCAAAAATCTGTCAGTGGTCTGTGTCTCCATAGCTTCTGCCGATATGTCATCTCATCAAGCTTCGCCATTCTTACTCCATTTTCACCGGGCTTTGCATGCTTTGCCTCAATATCCATTGCTATTTTTCCCAGATACATATTTGTACCAATTCCTGCTGTTGCAGTAATATGAGTCTGCGTATATATATCATTGATGATTGTTTCAGCCAGCTTTTCTACGGTCATTTCATACACCTTCAGATAATCTGTGACATCCATAAATACCTCATCTATGGAATATACATGAATATCATCCTTGGAAATATATTTAAGATAAATGTTATATATCCTTGTGCTGTATTCCATATATAGTGCCATTCTCGGTCTGGCTGCAACGTAGGATACCTTAAGATTGGGATTACTGTCAATTTCTTCTAACGCAAAGGATTCCCCCGCAAACTCTTTTGATGGGATATTTTGAAGTCTCACCGCATTAATTTCATTCACCTTTTGTACAACCTCAAATAATCTTGCTCTCCCGGGTATTCCATATCTTTTTAGTGCCGGTGACACCGCAAGACATATGGTCTTCTCAGTTCTCGATATATCCGCCACAACAAGATTTGTTGTAATGGGATCGAGTTTTCTCTCCACACATTCCACAGATGCATAAAATGATTTTAAATCTATGCACAAATATTGTCTATTACCATTCACTATATCAACCACTCCATTATTACTGCCACTACCAGTGACGGAAGCATATTTCCAACTCGGAATTTCTTCCCAAAGCAAATATTGATTCCCACACAAAATATCAATGAAGAGCCTATAAATGTTAAGCTGTCAATAATCTGACTGCCCACAAACTCTCCTCCAAATGCTGCTATTAGTGTTATCAGACCCTGATACACAAATATTGGCACTGCTGAAAATACAGCCCCTACACCGTAGCTTGATGCAAATACCATGACTATAATTCCATCAAGTACGGCCTTCGCAGCAAGCATTGAGTAATCTCCACTGACTCCATCCTGAATTGAACCCACAATTGCCATTGCCCCTACACATATTATAAGTGATACATTTACAAATCCATCTACAAATAAACTATCATTTTCCCGCTTTATTGCCCGCTTTATGTTTTCTCCTAATACCTCCATACCATTTTCTATCTTTATCAGCTCTCCTATTACCGTACCAACTACAAGAGATATAATTAACATCATTGTACCCTGAGTTTCAATCACATCATCACTTATAACAAGCATTTTTGACATCACGCCCGCTGCCCCAATAAACATTGATGCAACTCCACATGCATTCATTAATGATGTCTGTGTTTTCTTGTTTAGTCCATTCTTTAACATCATTCCAATACAACCACCCACAATAACAGCTGCTGTATTACATAATGTACCTATTCCAATCATCTAGATGTATCCTTTCTTTATGGGGAATCTTCTCCCTGAACATAACCAATATCTTCTGTTCTGTCAAAAAACATATCAACAATGCTTCCCAGCCTTGCATCAATATACTCATAATCTATGACCTCCTGCACCATCACAGGATTATCAGTTATTATTATGTCAGCATTCATATTCATCATATTTCTTACAATATCTCTATCATTTACAGTCCACACAAATAGCTCTTTTCCCAGCTCGTGTACCCTGTTAACAAGTATGCTTGTAACAAATGATGCATTTACACTATAGCCATCAGCAAATTCAATATATTTAACATTTCCTGCTGCCACATAGCATACATATAATGTTTTAACAGTATCATCAAGCTTCTTTACATTTTTAAGTGCCTGAGGGTTCATTGAAGCTATAACACACTCATTTTCTATCTCATTTTCATGTATTATGTCTATTACATGCTGCTCAAAATCTTTCTCATGCCCTGTTGGCTTTAGTTCAATATTTAGCTTTACCTTGCCCTTACACAGCTTAACAACCTCATCAAGTGTTGCTACCTTAAGCCCCTCGTATTCCTCAGAGAACCATGAGCCTACATCATACTCCTGCAATTCATCATATGTAAGATTGTATACTTTTTTATCTACACCTGCAATTCTCTTAATTGAACTATCATGTGTTACTACTACAACACCATCGCTTGTCTGGTGCACATCAAGCTCTATCCAGTCAACGCCCTGCTCAATTGCCTTCTCAAAGGCAGGTATGCTGTTTTCCGGGGCATACACTGAGCTTCCACGATGCGCTGCCACATCCGGATGGTTAAAAAATGAAAAGCCTCCAAATACATCCTCACCAACATTCAAAAATATGGCTGTTGCATTTGTTAATACCACTGCTGCAGCTACAAATATGGCAAGTCTTTTTTTATTAAGCTTTCGATTCGGTTCTTCCACAAAATATTCTTTTTCAGATTTATCAGTACTGTTTTTGTAGCTGTAATATCTATAGCTCAACTGTGCAAACACAAGTGGAACCGATATTAATGATAAAAATCCAAAAACAATTGTAACTACTATAAATATTGTCATTACTGCACTTTTATACTGATACTCCACAGGACATAGCAGTTTTATTATACCAAATGATATTCCTGTGGCTATTGCACTAATCAGCGCCGCCACCAAAAACATAACTGCCTGCCATAAAATGCTGGTAAATAAGTTTCTTAAGTAATGGCCTCTATTAAGACTGCGGCTCTGGGCTGCTGATTCTTTGTAGCTTTTTTTATTTACAACAAATTCGTATACAGCAAATATACCTCTAAAAGCCAACAGTACAACAATCACATATGCCACCGCCAGCAGCACAATTAACCATCTTCTGCTCTCAATATAGTTTATTACAAATGAGGGCATCTGAGTTGTACTGAGATATCCAAATATTGCAGCTATATTAATAGCCGGAATAATCATTGCAATTTCTATAATCATCATAGTGTTTTTGAATCTGAAAAGTCTAAATGCATTCCTGAATCCCTCATAAAACATCTGCCATACTTTCATGTCCTTCCCATTATAAGAAGCAGCATAGCAGGCAACTATCGCAGCAATATCTATGGTTGTAGTAAATATTGTTACAACAAAAAGAACTATACATGCCAGATATGTCAGTGGATTCTTTAGCATAACCGCAATTGTATCATCTGCAAGATACTTTATTCCCTCGTATTCCAACAGTCTTTGGAGACATATATACAGAGTTGGTATACTGACTGCCAGCATAACGCCTTTATATATGGCTTCAAATATCACAAGACTTCTCATATTATTTTTTAGAAGCCTGTATATTTCTCTGATAAATCTCATATTTTCTCCTATTCCCACAGTCAATGTCTATTGTAATAATTCAGTAAGTGTTTCGTACAATATCTCAGGGTCTATTGGTTTTGTCAAATGTGCATTCATTCCCGCCTCTTTTGCTGCCTTCCTGTCTGTGTCGTACGCATTGGCAATCATTGCAACTATAGGCATTGTCCTGGCATCTGCCCTGTCCATATCCCTGATTATTTTTGCTGCCTGTAAGCCGTCCATATTAGGCATTCTTATATCTGTAATAATCAGATCAAAATATCCGGGTTCTGAATTCCTGAATTTCTCTACCTCTTTAACTCCATCCTCTGCAACAGTTACTATTATTCCCTCTTTTTCAAGAATTCTTCTGGCAAGTTCTATGTTTAATGGGTGATCCTCGCATAAAAGAATTTTCTTACCATTCAGAACTACCTTCTTGGATGCAGAAACATCTAATTTCTTTTCCGGTGCCTCTACATGCTCGCACTCTATAAACACTGTAAATGTTGTGCCTTTTCCCTGAGTACTTTCAACTTCGATGTGTCCGCCCATCATTTCAACTAATTGCTTAACAATTGACATTCCAAGACCTGAACCGCTGTAATTTCCATTTTCATATGGTTTTTCCTGTGCAAATGGCTCAAATACTTTTGGAAGAAATTCCCTGCTCATTCCAATTCCTGTATCTCTTATTGTTACCTTATTATGATAAATATTTCCATCATGACCTAAACAGTCAGCTTTCATATATATGTCCCCACCCTCAGGTGTGAATTTCACGGCATTCGACAGAATATTCAGTAGAATCTCCTGGAATCTAAGCACATCCATATTAACATATCCATTTAACATGTCTTCATTCTCTATATGAAGCGTTATATTTTTTGCTTTTATTGTAGGTGTTATTGATGCAATAACTCGTGCAAATATTACTTTTTCTGATGCAACCTCCTTCTGCAGTGTGATTTTACCAGTCTCTATTTTGCTCATATCTAATGTGTCATTTATTAGGCCTAACAAATACTGTGCTGACTGCCCAATCTTGTCAAGATATTCATTCTTTTCTTCATTGGATTCTGAATCCTTTGCAAGATTCGTAAATCCTATTACAGAATTTAGTGGTGTTCTCATATCGTGACTGATATTTGACCAAAATGCTGTTTTCGCTTTGTTTGCTTCATCCACCTTTTTTACCGCACTTGCAAGTTCTCTATTTTTTGACTTCAATTCTTCTGATTCCAAAAGCTTAACTTCTGTTTCTCTTGCCTTGATTACGTTATGTACTGCCGCCACCTGGTTACTGCACACAACCTCATATAGCTTTTCAAGTTCATTTCCTGACTCGACTGCATTTCTTCCTCGCCATTCATCACTGTCCAGCCACTCTACCGGATTCGCATTTTCAAATTCCAGTGACTGCTCAACCATGGACTGTATCGGCTCCACAAACTTGTGCATCACGTACCAAATTGAGAATACTGCCAAAATAATCGTTATTCCAAAAAGGATAGCTACTATTTTTATTAGGTAAACCTGCATATCTCTTACAAAATCTTCCATTGATATGTCCACACACGCATATGCCTGTGTCACACCATTGTCATCCTTAACAGGAATATATGATGTCATCAGCCATCCAAAGGAATCATTTGATACGACTGTTTCTATGCTTTCGCCCGCCAACAGCTTATCTAAATATTGGCTAAAGCTTGGATCAAAATCAACTATATCCCCCGTCTGCTGTGCCTTGACATCTTCTGTGTCAAAATCAAATACCACATGACATCCGTCTTCCTCAATCTTATATACATATAAATACTTTATGTTGTCCATGCTTTTGAACAGCTTCTGTAATTCATTCTTTGTTGGAATATATCCTGCTTCCTTGGTGGAATTTTCCAGGTACCGATTGACTCTGTTTCCATCTATACATTCAGCAGCAAGCATTGCACCATTAACTGCCGCCTGTCTGTATTGTTCCTGCAAATTAGACCTATAAAAGGTATAGCTTATTCCTGTTGATACAATACTTATGATTATTGATGCCCCAACTATAAGGCTTACTATTTCGGTTCTCACAGAGTTCTTTCTGTAATATGTATGCTTTTCAATAAAGCTCTGGTCTTTTGTGTATATCTTGCTATATATAAAAGTGTTGTCATATTTTGCCGGATAGAGTTTAAGAGTTAAAAATACTATTATTACGTTCAATGTCTTATCAAGTAAATCTATAAGTGTATCTGCTGTAAACTGTGATAAGAACTGTCCCACACCATGATTGTTAATAAAATGAGCAAGCGGTGCAGATATTCCTTCACCTATTCCTCCACCATACAAAAACCATGTCATAGCTGAACCTGCACATCCACCTATGAATGCAAATACAATTACTGCAATTACCAATCCTTTTTTCTTTCTAAAATATCCTTTGGATGACATCCTTGATGCTGCCATTGCCATAATTACACCAAGCACACCATAATACAAAGTAATTGGATCATTTATTGAGTTAATTAAATTAGATACATATCCTACAATAACACCCGGAAGCATACCGCCAATTGCCGCCACAAGAATTGTTCCAATAGAATCAAAGAATAACGGCAGTCCCATAAATAGTACTATTTTAGATAATGCTATATTAAGAATTAGCCCGCCTATACATAAGTAAAAAACAGGTCTCAGCTTGTTTTTTTGAATCTATTCATATAAATCCTCATTTCTGCTAAGTAATTTGTGTCTGCTTCTATACATATATTTTACCTTTATATAGCAAATTTTGCAATGACAAGAACGAAGTGACTTTTTCCTTACGAATTTGTACACATCTCTCGGAGCGTTTTAATAGATAAGACATAATTTCCTATCTATCAAAAAAGGCTAACACCTAAAGCTTTTAAACTTCAAGTGTCAGCCCCTTAATTTCAAATATTATTACAGCATGTGAGCTCTTAACTCTTCTCCTGATAATGTGCTAAGATAAGCTGGTGCCACATCAAATACTGTCTTGCATCCCTTAGTTCCTTCCTGATTCATTCTGTATGCTGCTCTTGCATATGCAACAATTACAGATGCTGTGAACTCAGGATTTGAATCAAGCTTCAAGCTATATTCTATAATATGATTATTCTCTAAATTCCATCCCGTCTTACCACTTCTGATAACAAATCCACCATGAGGAATTCCACTGTGATTCTTCTCTAATTCTTCTTCTGTGATAAAATGTACTGTTGTATCGTAATCTGAGAAGTAGTTAGGCATTGTCTTGATATCTTCTTCAATCTGTGCTAAATCTGCTCCTTCTTCTGCCACTACAAAGCACTCTCTTCTATGCTTTTCTCTTGTTGTAAGCTCTGGATTCTCACCATTTCTTACTGCTTCAAGTGCACTCTCAATAGGAATAGTGTACTGCTTTCCATTCTTAACACCCTTAACACGTCTGATTGCATCTGAATGTCCCTGGCTAACGCCCTTTCCCCAGAATGTGTAATCGCTTCCGTTTGTAAGAATTGCGTTGGCATATAATCTGTTGAGTGAGAACATACCAGGATCCCAGCCTGCTGAAATAACTGCAACATGTCCATTTTCTTTAGCTGATGCATCTACATTATCAAAATGTGTAGGAATGTTTGCATGTGTATCAAAGCTATCTACCACATTAAAATATTTAGCATATTCAGGGGTCTGTACAGGAAGATCTGTTGCGCTTCCTCCACAGAGAATAAGTACATCTATATCATCCTTCATCTTAACTGCATCATCTACTGAATACACCTTAACTCCATCTGTTAATATTTTAACTGATGAAGGGTCTCTTCTTGTAAATACTGCTGTTAACTCAAGATCATCGTTCTGCTTAATGGCACATTCAATGCCTTTACCAAGGTTACCGTAACCTAAAATTCCAATTCTAATGCTCATTATCTTTCCTCCATTTTTCTTATACATAATCTGTGTGGTATTATACCACCAGCCTTCTCAAATTTCTATATTTTTTTACTTACATCATCAATTTTTTTATGCTATAATCAATTGGTTCAAAACTGAATATTGATACATAACGACACAAGTGGTGCAATCCTGCACGTAAATCTGATTACGGTACTATGTTTTTCCATATACATAGCCATCATAATCTCTCACTTGTGTCTTTTTTTGTGTTCAAATATTGATTTTTGAAAAATATTATATTAAAGGAGTTTTTAGTTATGCCAAGAAACCAATTTCAAAGGATGGTATTTGCCTTCCTAACAGTACTTATCACCGTACATGCATATGTATTTTTTAGTTTGTATGTAATTCACGGAACAACGCTTACGGCTGCAAACCAGTCAGGCAGTGTATTATCTGCCATCAAAAATCAGGGTGGCGTCTATATGTTTGGAAGCTACCTCCCAATATGGGCAGTTATACTCATTGAGTTTTGTTTTGCATTCCTACTTGAAAACATAATGGGAAGTCCTCTTTCTTTCAAACTAGCTTCAAGAGTTTTTGATCCAAGAAAGAATCATCCAATGATATTTGAAACAGCTATAATATGTGCCACTGTAGGCCTTATGTGCCCGGCAATGAGCTTGATAGCCGCAATAATCTACTATCCATATAATTATGTAGATTTCAACATTTTTACAATGCTTGCTGACTGGTTAAAGCTAGTGTGCTTTAACTTTCCATTTGCATTTTTTACGCAGTTATTCTTTATTCAGCCCTTTGTTAGAACAATTTTTAAATTACTTTTCAGAAAAGATATTGAATAGCAAAACGGACAGGTTTTTCTCCTGTCCGTTAAATTATAATGTATTAATTTTTTCTCCAGTTTGCCGGATACAACAATAATAAAACCGGGAATAACTCAAGTCTTCCAGCAAGCATATCAAACATTAATATAACCTTTGAAAATCCTGAAAAAATCGAATAATTCTGAGTTGGTCCAACAAGGTCCATACCTGGTCCGATATTGTTAAGTGTTGCTGCTACTGCTGTAAAGTTCGTTGTAAATCCAAGCTCATCTATACTTATGAGCAATACTGATGAAAACAATACAACAAAATATATCGAAATAAATACATTTGTACTTCTTACAACTTCATGTGTCACACTATGTCCATCCATTCTAATCTTCTTGACAGCTCTTGGATGTACCATTGTCGCAAGCTCCTTCTTAATAGCCTTAAATAATATAACAAGCCTTGATACCTTAATACCACCACCTGTACTGCCTGCACACGCACCCACAAACATTAATATAATAAGAATTGTCTTAGACATTTGCGGCCACTTATCAAAGTCACAAGTACTAAATCCTGTTGTTGTAATAATTGATCCAATCTGAAAGAATACGTGTCTAAGTCCGGTAAATATATTAGTATAAATATGTCTTGTGTCAAATAAAATCAATGCTGCCGCACCAAATATTATTGCAAAATACCATCTGACCTCTTCAACCTTAAAAGCCTCTCTATATTTTCTAGTTAAAATATAAAAATAAGCAATATAGTTAACACCACTGAGTATCATAAATACTGTAATAATATTCTGAATTGCAGGTGAATAGCTCATCATACTATCGTTTTTAATTCCAAATCCACCCGTTCCAACTGTACCAAATGTTGTTGTGAATGAATCAAAAACTGACATTCCTGCTATAAGAAGAAAAACCACCTCGACAACAGTAATTATAATATAAATGAAGTAAAGTATCTTTGCTGTGTCCTTTGCATGTGGCACAAGTCTGCTCACTGATGGTCCCGGGCTCTCCGCCTTCATTAGATTCATGGTTGAACTTCCCATCATTGGAAGTATTGCTGCAATGAACACAAATACACCCATGCCGCCTATCCAGTGAGAAAAGCTTCTCCAAAATAATGACGCATAAGAAAGACTCTCAACATCAGCCAATACGCTGGCACCTGTCGTTGTGAAACCTGATATAGTCTCAAACAAAGCGTCTACCATGGATGGAATGTCTCCAGTCATAACAAACGGAAGTGCTCCAAATACACTCATTACTATCCAGCCAAGTGCAACACTGGCAAAACCATCTCTTGTATACATTTTCTTATTAACAGGCTTGTGAAGTGTGATAAGAAATCCCAGTGCTAAACATACAACTGAGATAATCAGATACGCCCACGCTTCATTTTCTCCGTACATTAAGCCCACGCCAAATGGAAGTATTAAAAACACTCCCTCAATCTTTAGAACACAGCCTAATATGTACATTATAATTCCATAATTCATATCCGTTAATCCTCCAGAATCTCTTTAATATCAGAAATTCTATATCCTGACATAACAACTATTACCGAATCATTTACTTTAATGGAATCCTTTCCTGAAGGAATAATAATTTTGTTATCACGGCATATACTGCAAATTAAAGTGTTTTTCTTTATCTTAAGGCTTTGCAATTGTTTCCCTGTTATTTTTGATTCCTCATTAATCAGGAATTCCAATGCTTCAATCTTTCCATCTTCCAGCTTATAAAGATTCTCAACATTACTGTTAATTGAATTATTTCTTGAACGAACATACTTAATAATCTGGTTTGCAGTTATAAATCTTGGATTAACAACGGTGTCAATATCAAGATTTTTGATGACACTTCTAAAATTAATTCTATTTACTATTGTTACTATCTTAGCATCAGAAACACCTTTGGCATACAATGACATAAGAATATTCTCTTCATCTAATCCTGTAAGAGCAGCAAAGCCTTGAATCTGAGGAAGTCCTTCCTCCTCTAATACAGTCTGCTCAGTTGCATTTGCACATATTATGGTTGCCTCAGGTATATGTTCACTAAGCTTATCACATCGTTCCTTATCTATTTCAATGATGGTTGTTCTAACCCCGGCCTTTATCAACATCTTTGAAAGATAAAATGATATTTTTCCACCACCTGCCAGTATAGCATTGTTGATTTTGTTCTTCATTAATCCAAGCTTTCTAAAGAAGCTAATGGCATCAGGTCTCTTGGCCACAATGGCAACTGTATCATTTTCTTCAAAAACAAAATCTCCATTTGGAATAATTGGAATTTCTTTTCTTGTAACACCACATACTAACACATTACACTGCATTTCACTTCTTATGCTCATAACCTTTTCACCAATAAGTGGCGAACCTGCCAACAGCTTTGCATGAAGTATTTCGACCTGTCCCTTTGCAAATGTTTCTATATTGACTGCAGATGGAAACATAAATAAACTTGCTATTTCATTTGCCGCAGCATATTCCGGATTAATAACCATATCAAGTCCACATTCCTGCTTAATATATTCTATCTCATCATAATAAACAGGATTTCTTACTCTTGCAATAGTCTTACAATTACTATTCTTCTTAGCAAGAAGACAGCACAGCAAATTCTGCTCATCAGATCCTGTCACAGTTATTAGCAAATCTGCAGTAGGTATTCCTGCCTCTTCAAGTACACTGTAGCTGACACCATCTCCAACAATTCCCATAGCGTCAAGTGTTCCAATAATCGACTGAACCTTTTCCGGATTAGAATCAACCACAACAATATTATGATTCTCTCCGCTTAATTGTTCTACAAGCGTATAACCAACTTTACCGCAACCAACAATAATAATATTCATTTCAATTCTCCATCTAATTTAATTTGTAACCTTCAAGTACTCCTCATTCTCTTATTTTTCTAAAGAAGAGTTGTCTCGACTGAGATAAAAGTTCTTTTTATGTGCATACATTTCGTTGTCTGCATCTTTTATCATAGTAGTAACATCTGTATGTTTGGAACTGTCAAATACAGCCAGTCCGTAAGAATAACTTAGTTCCATTCCATCTTTGAGTTTGCAGCTCTTTCGCTCAATTTCAAGAATATCTAATAATTTCTGTCGTTCCTTTTCGTCTGTATCTCCGAGAATAACAATAAATTCATCTCCACCGGTTCTATATACTCCAATAGCATTTGTGAACACCGTCTTAAGTATACCTGCCATGCCTTTAATCAGCATATCACCTGATGCGTGTCCAAGAGTATCATTTACCTTCTTAAGACCATTTAAATCAAATACAATAGCTGACAATGATTCATGAATACCAGTCTGTGCATTAAGCTTTTCACATTCATGTTCATATGCATTTCTGTTGCTTATTCCTGTCTCAATATCAGTATATGCAATCTCTCTGAAAATAGTGTTTTTCTGTTCTTCCAAAAGATACTGTCTGTATCTCTTCATGCTGAAATACACTTCCATTATTACGAAAATAATTATTCCAAGCTTAATAAGCACTCCGGTCTGTATTGTTATACTTATATAATGAAGTGCTATCTCCAAAATACTGCATACTCCAATTGGAATTGCTGAATATGTAAGCTCTTTTCTATGGATATCAACAACTTCTTTTCTAATAAATATAACATATAGACATGCACTTATGGTTATCACCAGCACCACCTGAGATAGAATTAGCATTTCTCTCAATTCCACTGACGTTACCATATATAGTATATACTGAAAAATAATATTTGCAATACAGACTATTAGACTTGCGTTAATTATTGTTCTGCTTCTTCCAAACAGCACGCTTTTTAGAAGCAATAATGTAGGCAGCATTATCAGCATTAAACTGAAAAATTCCAAAGTATATATACATAGTGGATTTTGAAAATATATTCTTACACATTCCAGCCTCACACCCAGATATATGCCACATATAACAGCAAACAATCCCAAGTTAAGCATAACCTCGTCACTCTTATGAGAATACACTTTAATTAGAATGCTGCCACTGACAATGCAGATTCCCAACACAATAATTATGAATATTAGTGCATAATCCCAAATGTTGTGGGCAAACAGATTGACAAATACATCCATTTTGCGGCCTATACTAGGTCCTGCTATTCTGTATGTAACAAGGTTCATCTGTGGCTTATAGGTTATTGTTAATGTATGTCCCAGCAGATCATAAGGCATTTCGTAGAATAAATATGCCATTCCACCGCTCTTCTTTGTGGCGCTCTTTTCAAAGGTATAACTATAATACAATTTTCCATCAATATATATATCTGCATCACAGTAATACAATGTGACATACAAATAATCACTGTTGATAACCTCACCCTTTTTGAATGTATGAGATATGCTGAAGGAATCCTTATTAGATACACGTAGTGCATATGGAAGACTAATCTCCTTCTCACTATTATTCCTTGAGAGCTTCCAATCATCCTTAATAACTGTGTATTGGTTAAACTTATTATCAGCCTTGTTATAATTATCTCCCACACATACAAGTGCCGTCAACAGCAAGAGAACCATCAATGCTATTGAAATTGTACGCAAAATATTCTTCATATACACCATCATCTTCTTTCGTAAAACGTATTATGAACAATTATATCATATACTTTTTTAGTCGACAAATTATTTATTGCTATACAAATACAAGCTGAACAAGCATCATATAGCAAAATGTACCGCCGGCAATGGATAAAAGCATATGCCTTTTCCACAAATGTAATGCAATAACTATTACTATGGAAATAAGCTCCGCAATTCCATGATATCCACCTAAAACATCAACATGTCTTAAGCAGTATACTACAAGAAGTCCAAATACAGCCATTGGCAGTACCTTTCCAAGATACGTTATGTATTTTGGTGTCTCTCTCCCATCCGGAAAGGCTATAAACGGAAGAAATCTTGTTATCATTGTACCAAGCACAACCATCGCTATTGTTATTATTTTCTCTATAAGGCTCATTTCTCTTCCTCCATTTCCAAAGG
>CAZBKO010000015.1:0-31711 GCA_964492545.1 uncultured Lachnospiraceae bacterium | reverse complement strand
GTAGGCTGGTAATAAACAGGTCTGTGTCTTACCTTCACCTGTCTTCATTTCTGCAATACGTCCCTGGTGAAGTATAATACCACCCATAAGCTGTACTCTGTAATGTTCTGTATTCAAAACTCTTCTAGCTGCTTCTCTTACAGTTGCATATGCTTCAGGTAAAATGTCATCTAAAGTCTTGCCCTGTGCGAGCTGTTCCTTGAATTGTCTTGTCTTATCTCTAAGTTCCTCATCACTTAATGCCACCATTGAATCTCTGTAGCTTTCTATTTTATTAACAATAGGCATTATGCGCTTTATTTCTCTTTCACTGTGTGTTCCGAAAATCTTAGTTCCTATTCCCATATTTGGCTCCTAACAAATGTATTAAGCGTAGAAAATACGCCTATGATATTATATCACTTTATATTTTTATATTCAAGAAAATATTAGCAGCGTTTTTACTTTCCGGGATACAATTCCCATAAATGAAAAAAACAGGACGTGAATAACTTCACGCCCTGTAAAAATTAACTGCTAAAATTCTGGCTCTATAAGACCAAAGGTATTACCCTTTCTCTTATATACTACATTAACCTCGTCTGTCTCTGCGTTTCTGAATACATAGAAGTTATGTCCAAGCAAATCCATCTGTATACATGCTTCCTCAGCATCCATAGGCTTAATACCAAACTTCTTAGTTCTTATGATCTTGATTGTGTCATCCTCATCATATTCCTTGTCGATGTATTCTGGTGAAAAGCTTTCTCTTGACTGCTTCTTGTCCACTAACTTGTTCTTATACTTCTTGAGTTGTCTTTCAATTACCTCTTCAACTAAGTCAATAGAAACATACATATCGCTGCTAACCTGTTCAGAACGGATTATGTTACCCTTAACTGGGATAGTAACCTCTATCTTCTGTCTCTCTTTCTCAACGCTAAGTGTTACTACAACCTCAGTATCAGGAGTGAAGTACTTCTCCAGCTTACCAATCTTCTCCTTGACTGCATTTCTTAAACCCTCTGTGATGTCGATGTTTCTTCCTGTTATTACGTATCTCATGATGTCCATCTCCTTTTCCCAATATTGAAGATATTTCGTTGAAACTCTCCACATAAACAAATTATAATCCGTACAATTTATTTATATAAATATTATACCATAATATCATTTTTTTTCAACTAAAATAGCGACCATGAGAATTACTTTTTTTGTCAATACTTTTTTAAATATTTTTTGATTTTTTACCATTTTAACAAAACATGTGTTCAGAAGGATTGTTAAGTTATTAACATAAATTTTGAGTATAAAAGTAGTGGATAATGTGGATAAGTCAGTGTATAACTCCATTTTTCAAAGAAATTGGTAAAAAAAGGTGTGGATAACCGAAAATGTTATCCACACCTTTTGTTGATTTATGCAATCAATTAACTCCCCCTATTTTACGTATTTTGATAAATACAACCTATCTTTGTGCATTTCTTATAATTCTCAATAAGTCAATACTACAATTTAATTATTTTCCCTTACTCCCTCTTTTGAATTAGCCGCCAAGCTATTTACAACCCCTAAAAATTACTGTATACTCTTTACTAACAACACAAATTATATCATGAAGGAGATATTTACAAAATGGGTAAGAAAGCTACAAAAGCTGCAGATAACATTTTTTATATTGCACGTTATGAAGCATCATCGTGCAATTCCAGACTTTCCAGTAGAGAGAATGCTGCCGAGTTACTTGGAATTGATAGAACAAGGCTGGCAAGAATTGAACTTGGCTCTATAACTCCATATCCTGATGAGGTGTATTCAATGTCTAAAGTCTACAATATGCCTGAGTTATGCCATATGCACTGTTCTATGGAATGTCCCCTTGGTAAGTGTACCATGAATGAGCTTAATGTTATTGGTGATTTTGATAGACTTGCCCTGCAGGTTCTTGGCTCTATTGAGAATGTTGCTTCTCTTAAGACCAAGCTTATCAATATAGCAGAAGATGGAACAATTACTCCTGATGAGGAAGAAGATTTTCAGTCAGTTCTAGATGCTCTTGACAGAATTGCCAGCAATGCAATGTCTCTTAAAATATGGGCTGAGAAGAATATAAATAATCGTCGTGAATCTTAATAGCTTTTACAATCAAAAAGACTGCATGATTTTAAATTCATGCAGTCTTTTTGATTGTTATTGTAAGCTGTAAAATAATGTCGTTTATAATGGCTATTTGAATTTCAATTATTTTTAGTCATTGAAAATCTATTTTGACGGAATTAACTTCATTATTTCTCCTGTGTCTTTGGTAACACAAATGCCGGACTTTTTGAAGCCCGGCATCATTGATTGTATTATGTTAGTAATTCTTTAATTAATTATTCTTCTTGCAGCTACTGGAGTTCTATAGAATGCATTGGATACTATAATCCCCTGCTCTGGTGTACTTGCATGAACAACCTGTCCATTTCCAATATATAATGCAGCATGTCCAATTGCATATCCGCCATTTGAATATAGCAATATATCTCCCGGCTGTAAGTTATCAAGTGATACCTCAACACCATTGTACTGCTGATCTGCTGCTACTCTGTTAAGTCCATATCCAAAATGAGCATATACAAGGCTTGTAAATCCGGAACAATCTGTTCCATTTGTAAGGCTGTTTCCACCATATACATAAGGATATCCAACATACTGTAATGCAAATGCTACGACTGCCTGTCTCTTAGCTGAAAGCGATGTATTCTCTGCCTGTGTAACTGTGTCATTCTGAACCTGCTGCTGTTGCTGCGCCTGTTCCTGAGCTGCGGCATCTCTAGCTGCCTGAGCATCGCGTTCTGCCTGTTCTGCTGCTGCCTGAGCCTGTGCTGCTTCTCTATTAACTCTCTCTTCTTCGGCTTTCTTATCTTCTTCTTCCTGCAAAGTAATTGCAGTATCAAATTCTACATTGATATCAACAAATTCCATTGATACCCAGCCTTTGATATCATTATCAACGCAAAGGTATACCCATTTCTTACCATATTTCTCAACATCAAACACACCACCCTGAGGTAACTGTGTAAGTATCTCGTTATCTGTTCCCTGTCCATCTCTTACGTTAAGAATAGGGCAGGTTACTGTTGCTGTTACATGTGCAATCTCTAATGCCTTTGCCTCTGCTTCATCACCAGTTATAAAATATTCGCTCTTGATATATCCTTTAACATTTCCTGATTCAATCTTGTACCAGTCACCTTGTGTCTTGATAATGGTTGCTGCACAATTGTTATATATCTTACCTACTATCTCACTGTCTGTATTAGGCTTCTTTCTTACATTAACGTAATCATTAACCTGAGATACAGCAATTGTATCGTAGTAGTCTGTTTCCTTTTCTGTAGCTTTCTCTGTTGTCTTCTCCGTAGCCTTCTCGGCAGCTTTCTCTGTTGCCTTCTCGGTAGCTTTCTCTGTTGCCTTCTCGGTAGCTTTCTCTGTTGTCTTCTCTGTAGTCTTCTCGGTTTCATTCTCTGAACCCTTGGCAACTGTTGGTGTAAGAAGTGCCATTATCTCAGCTTCCGGATCAGTGCTGTTCTCATAATAGTTAGAAAGTGCTGCTGTTATTCCTGCGCTCTCAATGCCTGTGGAAAATCCATTAGACGCTCTAAGTACCAAAGAGCTTGTTCCTACTGTTGCAACGCCTAACAAGCATGCTGCAGATACTGCTAAAACCTTTCCTTTCATTTTCAAATATCCTCCATTATATATATGCAAATCACAAATTGTTACAATTTTATTAACAAATTACTTTGCTAGTATAACAAATTCGTCATAACTTGTCAACGAATCCGTCCATATTTATTGTGTTTTTTATGTGAAATATGGTATAATTCAAGACACTTAAACACAATGTAACATTTTACATGAAGTCGTATTTGCGACTTAGAAGCGAGGATATTAATGAAACAATTGACAGCATTAATTACAGGTGCATCAAGGGGTATTGGGCACGCTATAGCTGAAACATTTATAAACAATGGATTTAATACTATTTTGATATGCAGACAGGACATTTCAAGAATGGATGACCTCAAGCAGTTAGCAGAATCAAAGGAGCTTCAATGTATATGCTTTTGTTGTGACGTTTCCTCACCTCTGGCTGTTTCGAATATTTTTACAGAGCTTAACAATGAACATATTAATATAGATATTCTCATTAATAATGCCGGCATAAGCTATGTGGGACTTTTGCAGGACATGACAGTTGATGAATGGCACGAGAGTATCGAAACCAACCTGTCATCTGTATTCTATTTTTCAAGAAATGTAATACCTTATATGCTTCAAAAACAATGTGGGAAGATTATTAATATTTCTTCTGTATGGGGTGTATGCGGTGCCTCCTGTGAAGTGGCATATTCTGCCAGCAAGGGTGGCATCAATGCTTTCACACGTGCACTTGCCAAGGAGCTTGCGCCAAGTAATATTCAGGTAAATGCCATCGCCTGCGGAGCCATCGACACAGATATGAATTCTCATTTGTCTACAGAGGATAAAATCCAGCTGGAAAATGAAATACCCGCAGGCAGAATGGGGACTGTGGAAGAAGTTGCCTCACTCGTCTACGGGCTTGTATGCTCATCTGACTATCTCACCGGTCAGGTAATCACTCTTGACGGCGGCTGGATATAATTTTCTCAATGTATTCATATAGAATTATTGCGGCAGTTTTTGGAAACTGTTTTCCCGGTATACCCAAACACAGTTTTGCATTTATGCTGTGTTCTATACAATAATCAAAATCCGTTCCCCCAGGCTTACTTGCAATATCAATAATAATCACATTATTGTTGACACCTGTAAGTCTATCCTTTGTTAATACCGGAGCTGGAATAGTATTGAAAATGTAAGTATATTTATCCAATGGGCAGTCCATAGATGCAGCATGATATCCGCATTTCTCAATCTCCGCCATTATTTCAGGCCTTCTAACCATAACCGTCACATCTGTATGATGCAGATTAAGGAGCTTGTGGGCTAGTACCCTTCCGCATCTTCCAAAGCCTGCAACAAGACATTTTTTATCCTGAAGAATCCCTCCGCCCATGGATATTGCCTCAATGGTAGCGCCAAGAGCTGTCGGTTCAGCATTTTTTGTCATAATTTCTTCCGAATCCGCAAAATCATGATACTCCACACCATTTTCTCTGCAATAATTCTTCATGGTTTCTAAAATATTTCCTCCAAATAATATTTGTCTGCTGTTTAAAGGAAGTATTTCTACTTTTGTACCATCAAGATATCTCATGGGCGCTATAAATATTTCACCAAATTCCACAACCTGTTCAATATTATTATTAATTCTCAAATTCTTTACATCCCACGGCATTCCGGTAACATTGCACATCACTACTTCATAATTCATATCCTCAAATATCTGTGCCAAATATGCCTGTCTTTCATCTGAACCAAACACTACTATTTTTTTCATCATAACGCCTTTCCATAATTAAACTCTATTGTTTATACTATGAATATGGCAAAAAAAATATTCTTCATTCAGATTAACATGTACCATAGGTTTGTCATTGATTTGTACATAAAAACAATTAATTTATGCAATACTTATTCTATCATATTTATAAAAGAGGATAATTAAAAATGCATGTATTTAACAATATTCAAGACAATATTAAAAAACTCAATGATGACCTTCCCATTGGAAAAAGCTATGATTTTATGACACGTTCACTTTTACTTGGCGATACATCGGCATATTGGGTTGGAATTAATGGTCTGTGTCAGAACGACGTGCTGCTTAGAATATTTTCTGATTTACAAAATATCAGTTTTAGCGATAATCTTACAGTCGAAAATATCAGGGATTATCTTGCGTCTAAAATCGGTTACGTCCAGGCTTCGCTGGAAAATGACTATGATAAAATTATCAAGAACATTCTCAGTGGTCCATCGGCGCTCTTTCTTGATGGCTTTAATTACTGCATAATTTTGGATGTAAGAACATATCCAAATCGCAGTATTGAGGAGCCTGATACAGAAAAAGTTACAAGAGGCTCCAGAGATGGCTTTATCGAATCAGTTAACTCTAATACCGCACTTATTCGCAGGCGAATACGAGATACTGCCCTTACATTTGAAATGGTTTCCATTGGCAGCGAGAGTAAAACTGATATAGCTATTGGATATCTTCGTGGTACAGCCAGCATCGATATTATTGAGGAAATATACAGAAAGCTTGAAAATATAGATTTGTCAACGCTAACTATGGGTTCCAAAAGTCTTGAAGAACTTTTGGTTAAGAAGCATTGGTATAATTTCATGCCGTCAATATTTTCAACTGAGCGACCTGATGTTGCCTGTAGTTACCTGGCTGAGGGACATGTTGTACTTGTTGTTGATACATCTCCCTCCGTTCTAATTCTCCCCTGCACCATATTTCAATTTACACAGGCACCTGAAGATTATTACAAAAGTCTCGGGGTTGGCAACTATATAAGGCTTGTACGTTTTGCATGTATTTTCATCAGTCTCTTTACTCTACCCATATTTCTGATTCAAAATCATTCACCGAAGCTATTTCTATATGTTTTGCTAATTGAACTTGCACTTGATTTGTTTAAATACTCATCTGCTCATGCTCCCAGCGGTTTCGCCGGATCATTATCAATTATCGGAGGATTGATTCTTAGTGATGCTGCAATATCTCTTAACTGGACGACACCTGAAGTTATTTTTTATGGGGCAGCCACAATGCTTGCCACACTGTCCCTTGCAAGTATTGAATTCGGCGAAGGACTGAGACTGTATCGACTTTTTCTTGTAATATGCACGGGCTTATTCGGCATTGTTGGTCTTTCATGTGGAATTATTCTCACTTTAATTTCCATAGCCACAACTCCAACTTTCGCAAAGCGCAGTTATTTCTGGCCACTTTTTCCATTTAACAAAAAAGCTCTTAAGAAGCTGATATTTAGATATCCTACTTCAAAAGCGCAGCCAATCAAATCTAATCGTTAACCGATGAAAAAATGTCGGATACAACGGGATAGTATTCCTTAAAATGCTGTAATTTTCTTATTTTTTTGAGATTCTTTTCGTTGCCTGGAAATAGCTTAATCATATAAAACCATATTTCCTTCATCTTACACAGTGCACTCAGTTCACCGGACATGGTTCTCATATATTCTTCCATGAGCACATCATGAAACTCTTTTAATTTTCCATAATCCACAGCTGTTTTGTTGGTAATCATATCAATTAGCTGTGGGTTGCCAATTAAGCCCCTTCCAATCATCACCTTATTAACCTCGGGAAACATATCTGCTATTCTTTCAAAAGACTCCGAATCAGATATATCGCCATTGTAGCACAGAGGATTCCTGCTGTTGTTAACAGCATATCTAAATGCTTCTAAATGAACCTCACCTGAATAATATTCTTTTAGAACTCTTGGATGTATGGTTAATTCAAATATATTGTATTTATTGTAAATATCAAGCAGCTGGTAAAATTCATCAGCCTCATATATCCCTATTCTAGTCTTAATACTAATGGAAATATCTGCACTCTCATAAATGTTATACAGAAACCTGTCAAGCTCTTCACACTTCGACAAAAATCCGGCTCCCTTACCTCTTGATACAACAGTTCCAGATGGACATCCAAGATTAAGATTAACCTCGTCGTATCCCATTTCCTTAAGGGATGATGCCAGCTTGTTGAAATCATCACTATTGTTTGTAAGAATTTGTGGTACAACCCTCTTGCCTTTATTATGTTCCGGCAGTATATCATTAAGTTCTCTTGTTCTAAAGCCGCGCTTATTAGCAGGCACAATAAATGGTGTATAGAATTTGTCTATGCCGGGATAATATTTATCATATACATTTCTAAAAATATATCCGGTAATTCCTTCCATGGGTGCTAAATAGTACTTCACTGTATCTCCTCCGATATTGATATTACTTGCAGTGTCATCTGCGATACTCTAAATTCTATGTGCAGGTATGCAAATTCAAAGGCATATATTCTATTTTCGTCCTGATGATATGCCGGTCTTGGATCCTGAGCTAGAATCTCTAAAAGAATATCATATTTTTCATGGGGAATACAGCTTTTTATTTCATCACTTATTTCCACATTCAGCCTATAATCCTTTGCCTCATCTGAGAAGCTTCCTGCTGCATCTAAATGGTTATCCGAATATGGTATAAATGGCTTAATATCATAGATTGGTGTGTTGTTCATCATGTCTGCACCAGTTACCACAAGCACCGGTCCTTTTTCCCCGGTGTGCTCTATCCTTACGAGTCTAAGAGAGGACATTCCAATATTATTAGGTCTAAAAGGTGAGCGTGTTGCAAACACGCCCACCCTTTTATTTCCACCCAGTCTAGGTGGTCTTACTGTCGGTGACCACTTTCCCGATTGGTTTTCCGAAAAATTCCACAGTACCCATATATGAGAAAACTCTTCCAAGCCTCTGACTGCATTTATATCGGTATACTCATGCTCAAATACTATCCTCGACTCCATTTTATTAAGTATTCCACTCTGACGCGGTATTCCGAATTTCGATGTGAAATCGTTATGTATTCTTGCAATTACCTTTAATCCTTCCAAAGCACAACTTTTCCTTCTTTTAATGATTGTTCGATATCAATAATTCGTTGATTCTCTGAGCCTCTAAATCTAAGCTCTTCATTTTTCGATGCCATGACAAACGGACCGTCAACTAAAACTTCACATTCCTTTAGAAGTGCAAGCTTATCCTGATCTTTTATGATGTCTTCAAATAAATATCCTGAATATACCCACACTGTTTTGCCTACTTCTTCCTTCAAAGCATGAGCTAATTTCGCCAAGGCTTCCGGCTGGCAAAATGGTTCTCCACCGCTGAAGGTCACATCTGTTATGCTGCTTTTTGTTAGTTTTTCATAAATTTCTTCAAGGCTCTTTATAGTTCCATGACTTTCATCCCATGTTTCCGGGTTATGGCAGCCTTCACAATGGTGTGGACA
This sequence comes from uncultured Lachnospiraceae bacterium, assembly GCA_964492545.1. Taxonomy (GTDB): domain Bacteria; phylum Bacillota; class Clostridia; order Lachnospirales; family Lachnospiraceae; genus RGIG1934. Next base: position 22,712 of record CAZBKO010000015.1, on the reverse strand, counting down.
GTAATTTACAAATACTACGTCTCTAAATCCCTCGCCATCCACTGATGAGCTATATGAAATGTCCTGAATTCTAAGCTTGTCCTTTTCATCAAATCTCATGCTTAACTCTGTCCCTCAATTCTGCTTTCTTAGCACTGTTCCAGCTGCTTGTGCTTCCAACAAGGTAACCGGTAATTCTCTGTATTACATCAACATTTGTACTGCCACACTTTGGACAATGATCAAAATCCTTATCTGCATTTTCAAATCCACAGTCCAGACAACGGTTTCTTGTATGATTGACTGAACCATAGCCCATATTATATTTATCCATTAAATCAACGGTCTGCATAATACATTTTGGATTATGAGTTGCGTCTCCATCCAGCTCAACATAGAAAATATGTCCACCTAATTCATACTGATGGTAAGGTGCCTCAATCTCAGCCTTGTGTTCAGCACTACATTTATACCATACAGGAACGTGTGAACTGTTAGTATAATATTCTTTATCAGTAATGTTTTCAATGATACCAAAATCTTCTCTATCTTTTCTTGTAAATTTTCCTGACAAGCCTTCAGCAGGTGTTCCCATTACTGAATAGTTGAGATTTCTTTCATTGCCTATTGCTGTTGCCTTATCATTCATAAACTTAAGAATCTTTAATCCTAGCTGCTGTGCCTCGTCAGACTCACCATGATGCTTTCCGGTCAGTGCTATAAGACACTCTGCAAGTCCGATAAATCCGATTGTGAGTGTTCCCTGTTTGAGGATATCGCCTACCTGATCCTCAGGTCCTATTTTGTCACTGCCAATCCACATGCCATTCATAAGCATTGGAAACTGCTTTTTTAAGGCACTTCTCTGGAAGCAGTATCTGTCATAAAGCTGATCTCCGGCAACCTCAAGACATCTGTCAAGTTTTGCAAAAAATGTTTCCAGTTTCTTATCCTGATCCTCAATGTTTCTGCACTCTAATGCCAGCTTTACAATATTTATGGAAGTGAATGATAAATTTCCTCGTCCTATTGAAGTTCTGTCACCATGCTTATTATCAAATACTCTTGTTCTGCATCCCATGGTAGCTACTTCATGCTCGTATCTTAATGGGTCATTTGCATCCCATGCATCATCCTGATTAAATGTCGCATCAAGATTCAGGAAGTTAGGGAAAAATCTCCTTGCAGTTACCTTGCATGCCAGCTTATATAAATCATAGTTTCTATCTTCTTTATTGTAGTTCACACCGCGCTTTTTCTTCCAAATCTGTATTGGGAAAATGGCTGTTTCTCCATTACCAACACCTTCATATGTTGAGTTCAACAGCTCTCTCATTATACATCTGCCTTCTGCCGATGTGTCAGTTCCGTAATTGATTGAAGAGAATACTACCTGATTACCTCCACGGCTGTGAATTGTATTCATATTGTGTATAAATGATTCCATAGACTGATATACACGATTTACAGTCTGATTCATGCAGTGATGGAATAGTCTTTCCTCACCGGAAAATTTATCCAGATCTTCAATAATATAGTCATCAAACTGCATATTTTTATACTTCTCAAGAGATACTCCAGAAACCTTCTCCTGTTTCTCAAGCTCCTCTATAAACGATAATCTTACATATGGTGCCAGGTAAAAATCAAATGCAGGTATTGCCTGTCCGCCATGCATCTCATTCTGAATTGATTCCATGGATATGCACGCGAGCATTGATGCAGTTTCAATTCTCTTGGCCGGTCTTGATGAACCATGTCCTGCCTTGAAGCCTTCACTTAATATTTTGTCCAGTGGATGCTGAATACATGTGAGGGATTTAGTTGGATAATAATCCATATCATGAATATGAATATAGTTGCTCTTAACATAATCCTTTGCAATATCTGACACAAGCATGTCCATAACAAATGGTTTTGATGTCTCGCTGGCAAATTTCATCATCATACCGGCAGGTGTCTCCGCATTCATATTGGCATTTTCTTTTGTGATGTCATTAGATATAGTATTTACAATACTCATGTATGTATCGTATGTCTTACGTCCACGGGCAAGATTTCTCTTGTCACGATATAATATGTATATTTTCGCAATCTTCTTATACTGCGAATTCATCAGCTCGTCTTCAACAGCATCCTGAATTTCTTCAACATCTACTGTATCCTTCTCAAGTTCTTCAATATGCTGAGCAATTTGATTTGCAAAGTTAACATCATTAACCATTTCCTGGTTCATTGCCTTGAGAATGGCCTTCGCAATCTTCTCCCTATCAAAATTCTCAATTCTCCCATCCCTTTTTCTAATATTCCTAACCATCTAAAAACCTCCAACCAATACAATATTTTGTGTTACTAAAGCTCAGTATATACCACATATTGTGTTGTGTCAATGGTTTATTATTAGTCCCCACTCATTAAAGCTTGGTATTTCTGTCCAAAATAATTACTTTCCAATCTGCATATCTGTGTATAAAATATGATTCACAAGCCAATCAGCCAGGAAATGTAAAACCTCTCCAATAAATTCATCAGAGTTCTCATCAATATTCTCTAAATCCCACTCATCTAATTTATCGCAAAATGCCTTATGCTGAACCTTCTGTGAAAATAATTTCTTATAGCCTGTCTTTTCCATATACTCTTCTTCATGTGTAAAATGCATATGAGTATAATCTCTAAGTTCATTTAGAAGTGATTTGATATTATCATATTTGTCAGGAATAAATTCATTCTTCGACAGCTGATGTGTTTCCTCTGCAATTTCAAATAATCTTCTATGCTCTGCATCAATTTCCGGGATACCTATAAGGTATTCATCTTTCATTTCGTACATATTGTATACCTGCTTTCCTTTTATAAATATTGTTCAAGAAGCTCAAGTGCCTTGTGTGGACTACCACATTCATTAAATGACTCTGCATATTTTACGCCTGCATCAATGGCCTTCTTAAGCGTCTGTGTGTATTTTTCTTTTCCATATTTTGCAATAAACATTGCTGTAGCTTTGGCAACACATTCATCTGTGTTTTTGTAAAATCCTTTTTGGCAATGATCAAGCTCATCACATTCGTAGCAGCCATCCAAGCCCTTTGCGTCTGCGCATGCCACATTTGGACAGACCTTGTTCTCGAATAATTCTGCGAATGAGCAGCAGTTATATTCACTTCTGCAGCCTCCACACCATTGTCCCATAAAACAATAATCACAGTGATGTCCGCAGATACTAACAGGATCAACTCCCTCTCTAGCCTCTGCCACCAGATTTTGCTTAATTAGTTGTAGGTTCTCAATTCTAGTACCCTCATCACCATGTTCCTTATCAAATGCATATCTGTTAAGAATCTCGCATGGCATGTTCTCACACTCACCGCAAAATCTCTTTCCCCTGCTAATTGCACATTCAGCTATTTCACATTTACCATGAAATGGATTTCCACCAGATGCTATACAACCTTTGCATCCGGTGGCATCCCTGTATTCACATGTGCTGCAGCTTAATCCACAATACGTATCAAACGTTGTCTTCATAGCCTTCTCCTTTCCGGAGCATTTCCTTTGTCAGTTAATTGCCTGCGCTCTCATACTTGGAAATACCATAGTTAAAGAATGAATATGCAATTATCCAAAATACCACTGCAATCAATACTTCAACACCGATGGTCGTAAGTGCGCTCTTTGCCATAAGAAAATAACTTGCCGGCAAATAGGCCACAAACGCAAATGGAATCACCCACGTGAGTATAAATCTAATAGCTCTTGAATATATCTCTGTTGGATATTTTGCAAAATCAGCCATTCCATATGCCACCTGAAGAAATGGTCCGCTTTGCTTTACCCAAAATGCTATTGTTGCAAAAAACAACTTGATTGAGGTGTAAATAACAGCACCTGCAAATATAGACACAATAAACATAGCAACATGCATTGCATCAATAATTAATATACCTTTGCTTAATGAAACAAAGAAAAGTATGAATCCTACCAGAAGCTCTCCAAGTGCATCCGGCTGGAGTTTTTCGCAAATAACCTGAAAGAACACATTCATTGGTCTTAGCATATACCTGTCAAAGTCCCCATTGATTACCATTCTCCATGCAACAAGCCAAATATTATCTGTTATAAGGTGGTCAATTCCTCTTGGTATCTGTGCAAATCCATAGATAAATATCAGCTGCTCAAGAGTCCAGCCCTTCAAGTCCGGAATCTGTTCAAATACAAGATAAAGAAATATTATTCCTGCAATCTGTGTAAAAAAGAATCCAAACAGTCCCATAAGGAAATCCACCTTAGACTGCATAATCTGTTTAAAAAACTGTGATATAAGTGCTCTGTACAAATGGAGATAACGCTTTACACTCTTCATGACATCAACCTCCCAATACTACTAATCGCTTAGTTACTTTTTTCCAAATCAAGCTTCCAAGTACATATAAAACCACTACCCATATTACCTGTCTGCCAAGTACATACAAAAGCTCTGTGCCTGAATATTTACCAAGATAAATCATAACCGGGCTGTATACCATTGATGAAAATGGCAGGAAGTCAAATACCTTCTGCACAGCTCCCGGAAAAAATGACAGTGGAATTAATTGTCCTGTGAGGAACGACAATAGTGCCTCTTTGGCCATTGCCATACCAAATATGTATGTTGTGAAAAATGCTATCATACCAAAGCAGAAATCAAACAACACATAAATTAAAAAGCTTAAAATTGCGCTTACTAAAAATAATGCTATACTTACCGGTGATATTATATCCATGCCAAGTCCTTTTACGCGGTAAACCTCAAGTGCTACCCACACCAAAATACATGGTGCAAAGAACCTGTATATTACAACACCAAGTCCTCTAAAAATCAGGCTTAGTCTGTAGTCAATTGGTTTTATCAGATTCATGGAAACTGTTCCCTTGACAACATCTTCACTGACATCCTCCGAAATGCTTATCATTACAAGAGATGATGTGATATATGTCATAAATACGTAAATAACCATCTCACCACGTGTTAGTCCCCCAAGCGTTGCCGCATTAGAGCTTCCATAAATTGCCATCCACAAATAATAATTAATAAACGAACCAAAGAGGCTGCACAGGATAAACAGGTAAAATGCTCCTTTGTATGCCAGGCTTCGCTTAAACTGGTTGGACGTAAATGGTAAATATATATGTAGAAATTTCTTCATATTGACCTCCATTCTAGTTCCTATAAACCATGATTGTATATAGCCTTAACAATTTCAGCAAGTTCAGTTTCTTTTATCTGGATATCCTTAACTTCTGTTACATCCATTACTGCTGAAATAATCTCGGATACGTGAGTAATATTTTTATCAAATGATGCTGTCATGGTATTCTGCTCTTCATCAATTTCAACCTTTATCTCATCAAATTTCCATTTGATAGCTCTAACTGCATCAGTCTGCTTAACTTCCATAGACACACTCTTGCGGCTGCCATACTTCTCCTTAAGCTTGGCAAGTGTTCCGTCATATATTTTCTTACCCTGATCAATAATGATAATTCTTGAGCACAGCTCCTCAATATCACCTATGTCATGAGTTGTAAGTATTACTGTTGTGTTATACTGCTCATTAATCTCTTTGATTGCATCACGAATCTTATCCTTAACCACAAGATCAAGACCTATGGTTGGCTCATCAAGATATAGAACCTTAGGATTATGTATCAGTGCAGCTCCAAGATCTGCTCTCATTCTCTGTCCAAGAGAAAGTGTTCTTACTGCCTGTGAAAAGAATTCATCAAGACCAAGAACCTCATTTAGAAACTTCATTCTATTGGCGTAATCCTCATCTGATACATTATATATTTCCTTCAGAATTGTGTATGACTCTGATAGTGGCAAATCCCACCACAGCTGAGTTCTCTGTCCAAATACTACACCTATTCTCTTAGCATTCTCCATTCTGTTCTTACTTGGATTAACATTGTTAATGAGACAGGTTCCCTTCGTTGGATTCAGAATACCAGTCATCATCTTGATTGTTGTAGACTTTCCTGCACCATTACTTCCAATATAGCCCACTATCTCTCCATCTGCTATATCAAATGAAATATCATCCACAGCTGTCTTTCTTACTTTCTCATTTGAAAACAGTCCCTTAATAGCCCCCTTAAGTCCGGGATACTTCTTAGGTGAAACAAATTCTTTTGAAATATGCTCTACTTTAATCATACCATTCTCCAATCTGACATATATTAATAATAGTATATTTATAAATATTTTCGTCCTGCATTAGGAAAAAAGTGGCAGGCCTCTATTGTTAGCTGCCCGCCATAAACTTTTTGTCTGTCCCAAACAGTCGACCATAATATTTTAGCATATACTTATATCATTTTCCATTATATTTTACAATTTTTCACTTTTTTTGAAGCCATGTCATATTATAATAAAAAAGGAGTTAAATATATGGCTACAATAACCAACCAAGCTACACTGAATTATACCTCTGGAACCAGCACGTTAACTGCTTCATCAAATACCGCCTCCATCACGCTTCAGGAACCTCTTGAATTATCAAAAAGTCCTCTTGAATCCGGCTACAAAATCGGTGACACAGTGACTTATAATATATTTATTAAGAACACAAGCCCTAATGCTATTAACAACATTGTCGTTGTTGATGACCTTGGAACCTATGCAATTTCTGCCACAACTAACGTTACACCATTAACATTTGTCGACCCGGCTAAGCTCTTCATCAACAATATCCCTTCCGGAACAGTATCCGGTGTGGTTTCTGCTGACCTAGACTCTGTAACATTTACAATACCAAGTCTTGCTGCCGGCGGTACCGCACTTTTACAGTACAAAACACTCGTAAATGAATATGCCGGTGCTGTTGTGGAATCTTCAACAATTGACAATATTGTAACTGCCACAGCTACGGGAATCAATACACCTGTGATTGCTACAAATATACTTCCTGTTGCATCCTATGCTCAGGTAACCATCGAAAAACAAATGTCACCTGATCCTGTTGTTGATGGCAGTGCCATCACCTACACTTTGACCATAAGAAACTACGGAAATGCAGCTGCGACAAACGTTATTGTTCAGGACCAGTTTGATCCGGTTCCAACAATAAATACTGTAACTGTGGACGGTACCATCACAACTGACCATTCCATCAGTGCACAGGGACTGTTCCGCTATCCATCTACTACAGCCACTGTCAATTATACAATTCCTGCTGCCAGATTTACACAGAATACCACTACCGGCGTCGTTTCTGTTGTACCTGGCGTAAGCACCATCATAATAACCGGAACTATCTAGCATACAGTAATCTCCTAAAATTGGAGCGGGCTCTAAACGGCCCGCTTCATGTATGTCTATATCAATTCATTTGTAATTATGTGCTTTATTTCCTTTGTCATATTAGGAAGCTCATCCTTGAAAAACTGTGGAAATGCCTTTACTTCACCAAACTTCTTAATAGGAACAAATGTCATTGTTTCTTTCCCTTCCGTACAATAGCTTTCAGAATCTATCTTTTTAATTCCCTTTGGTTTCATAAGAAAATATAAAGCTATTTCGTGGCACTCCAACCCTTCTATGGAGCCATCGCCTTTAAAGAAATTCTCATGAATAAATGCAAGTCTGTCTATCTCAAAATGTATTCCTGTTTCCTCATAGGTTTCTCTTAGAACAGAATCCTGTGCAGTTTCTCCCATATGCACTCCACCGCCTACTGAATAATAATAGCCACACTTCTCATTCCCAGCCATAAGAACACAGTCATCCTCCATAATAATAGCTCCAACTCTATATCTAAACCAATTAGTGTCATTTTGAAAACAGCAGTCATATCTGACTGTAAAATTATTTCTGATAAATTCCATGAGTCTTATCTTATCGGAGGATACCAATTCGTCGGTTTCCAGCAATTCTAAATACTCTGCTTTGGTAACCCATTTGTAAGATATTGTTTCGCCCTCCTGTAAGATAACACTTGATTTATCTACGTCAGTCACACATAGATATACATAATAAATTGTGTTGTCGCTTACCATTCGATTAATTTGCTGTAATTTATCCGCCTTAATTCCGGTTTTCTCATACAATTCTCGTATTGCACCCTGTAAAAATGTTTCACCCTTGAGTATAGAACCTCCCGCTGAACTCTCATATTTTCCAGGATATGCCTCTTTGGAAAAATCTCTCTGCATCAAAAGTATATCTCCGTCCTTATGCATTACCAATATATTCGACACGCCGTGGTATAAGTTCTCGGGTATTGCTTCTCCTCTAACAAGGTCAACGCCTGCCAAAGTATCATTTCTGTTATATGCATCCCAAATTTCCATATTAATTTTCCTCCATCTTTATCAATCTAAATACCTGCTCTGCTGCTTTACTAATATTTTCAGAAGCTATATAAGAATTCATTGCCTCTTCATATGTTGTTATCTCTCTAATCACAGGAAAATAAGCGTCAATTCCGTATTCATTGCAGACATCGGCATCCTTAGAAACACATCCTGCAAATGCTATAACCTTTTTGCCATATTTCTTGGCAATGGCTGCTGCCCCTATTGGCGCTTTTCCCATAATACTCTGACTATCCAAACGACCTTCACCGGTAATAAGAAAATCAGATTCCTTTATTGCACTTTCAAGTCCTGTTTCCTGAATTATCAGCTGTACGCCTGATTCAAGCTTTCCATGCAAAAATGTCATAAATGCAAATCCGAGTCCACCTGCTGCCCCTGCACCGGGATAATCCCTGTTGGCTTCTGAATATAATTTTGAAGCAATAGTCGAATAGTTTTCAAGCCATTTATCCATTTGTGATATCATAAGCTTATCAGCACCTTTTTGTGGTCCAAATACGCTGCTGCATCCATTTTTTCCACATAGCGGATTACTTACATCACAGGCGATATTAAATGTGCATTCTCTTAATTGTGGTAATGCATTTTTTCCAATAATGGTGTGAAGCTTCTTCAAGCCTATGGCACCATGTTCTATTTCATTTCCTTCTATATCCAGAAATTCATATCCAAGGGCCTGCAGCATCCCGACTCCGCCATCGTTTGTCGCACTTCCACCTATTCCAACTATAAATTGTCGCACTCCTTTGTGTATTGCATCAGCAATAACTTCACCAACACCATACGTTGTGGTGAACAATGGATTTCGCTTATGTTGTGCTACAAGTGTAATTCCCGCTGCCCCTGCCATCTCTATTATTGCAGTCCTGCCACCAGGTAAAATTCCATATGTACAGTTAACCTTTTCTCCAAGTGGTCCCGTTACTTTCACCTGCACATATTCACCTCGCATGCCTTCAACCAGTGCCTCCACTGTGCCTTCGCCGCCATCTGCAATGGGCATTATATTCACATGTGCGTGTGGATAAACATTTACAATACCATCCCTGACTGCCATCCCTGCCTCAATTGAGGATACACTGCCTTTAAAAGAATCCATAGCAATTACTATTTTCATATAGGCCTCCAAATATTAACTCCGGCATACAATCCTTCATATGCCGGAGTATCAATACAAATATTATCTAAAGCTCTTAATCCAATTGACCAATGAATCATGATATACATTATCTGCTACATCTTTTTTCATCTGATCTGTAAGAGGACCATTCTTACTCATTCTATCAAGTATAGCTGCCTGAAGCTCTTCCACTGACATCTCCTCGTAAGATTTGTCTGTGGGAACCTTCACAGGTTCTTTCTTCACTTCTGCCACAGGTTTAACCGTCTTCTGCTCCTGTACAGGTTCTGAAACCGGCTTTGAAACGGGCTCTGAAACCGGTTTTGCCTCTTCTATCTTAATATCCACAGGTGATAATTCCTCTGCCTTGAATTCACCCTTAATCCATATCTCACCAGAATTAGCTGCTAATTCATATGATATTGTTCCATTATCAACGGTTACCTTTTTACCTGATAAAGCTCCTGTATATTCACCATTGTCCACTCCGCCTACATTTAAATATGCGTTATTTTCATCGTTGTTAACCATAACAACCGCTGTCTGTCCACCAAGATTTCTTGAGAATGCATATTGTCTGTTGGTAAGGAGAAGCTGTCTGTAATCGCCATAGCTTAATGCTTTAACCTCCTGTCTTACCTTTCCAAGTGCAGCCACAAGCTTAGTACAAGGATTGTCATTTAATGCATTCTTATAATCTTCATAATTAAGTGCAGGTCTAAGTGAGGCATCTGAACCGCTCTCCTTTCTGCCTTCTATACCGAATTCTGAACCATAGTAAATGGATGCCACACCCGGCAATGTATAGAGGAGTACATGAATTGGGAAATACTGTGCCTTATTCTGTAGTACTGAACAAAGTCTTACAACATCATGGTTGTCCACGAAATTGTAAAGCTTTAATCCGTCAGGACGATTTCCTCCCATCTCATATAATCGCTTAACTGTATGAGCAATTTCAAAATAGTTGTGGTCATTGTGTCCTGAGAAAAATGCCTTGTACAGGTTGTAGTTGGTTACTGAATGCAACGTGTCATTGTTGGCCCATCTTGTGTAATCTCCATGAATTACCTCTCCCATAAGCCAAAACTCTTCCTTAACTTCATTGGCAACACATCTCAAATCCTTCATAAAATCAAAATCAAGTACATCCGCAGCATCAAGTCTTATTCCATCCACGTCAAATTCCTTAACCCAGAATCTTATAACGTCACAAATATAATTCTTAACCTCAGGATTTCTCTGATTGAGCTTAACTAGCACGTTATATCCGCCCCAGTTCTCATAAGAAAAGCCATCGTTGTACTCGTTATTGCCTCCAAAGTTAACATTGCAGTACCAGTCTCTGTATCGCGAATGTTCTCTGTTAGCCTGAATATCCTTAAAGGCGAAAAAGTCTCTTCCTGTGTGATTGAACACACCGTCAAAGATTACCTTCAATCCCTTGTCATGACATTTCTTCACAAAGTTAGTTAAATCTTCATTAGTTCCCAGTCTGCTGTCTAATTTCTTGTAATCTGTTGTATCATATCCGTGCTCCACTGATTCAAATAGTGGTCCTATATATAATGCAGTACATCCGATTTCCCTGATGTGGTCTATCCATGGATCAAGTGTATTAAGTCTGTGTGTAACTTCACCATATGTGTTTCGTGTAGGTGCTCCTGTGAGTCCCAATGGATAAATGTGATAAAATGACGCCTCGTCGTACCATGCCATAGTTAAATACCTCCAAAAAATGTGATATATATATAATAGTACTTTTTTACTAAAATTTCAATTAATGTATGCATATTCATTTAATAATTTAACACACCACAAACAATAATATATGATATAATAGCAATATTAAATTTACATATGGAGGTACTTATGCCAGTATTTGATTTTAGCAGCGCACCAGCAGGCAAAAATATTGCCGAATGCACATTTACTACATTTCAGTCTAATAACTCTACACCATCTGTAGCTGAACCAATTCTTTTGCTTGATAATAGCACCAACAAATGGGAGCATCATTCCTGTGGAATATTTACGAATCCCATAAAGCGAACTTCTTTTGAATTTGATACAGAAAATGGAACTATAAGTTCAGATATTATCCAAATTGATTCAAGATTTGTCAGTCTTTTAAAATGGCTTGGTGAGAATCATATAACTGTAAGACTTTCAGGCGAAAATCGTACTGATGGTTACGCAGTATATAGAATCCGTGAGACAGCTTTTGGTGGTGGTACTAAGCTTTCATCTGAGGATGGTTTTCTGCAGTTTATGATTGAGCGTCTGTTAAACAGCTCTTCACCTGAGGATTTCCCTGAGGATGATGATTCTGAGGAGACCGGTGACAGCATGAAGCTTACAAGTATTCAGAGTATTACTGACTTTATGACCTGTGCGGGTAAAACTCTTCCTGATAACATTCGTTTATGGGCAAGAAGAAATCTGGCAGTGGCCCGTTCAAGCGAGGTTAGTCCTGAGGAAAGACGTCATGCACAGCGTGCCCTTTCTATTATGATGAATATACAGTGGCGCAATAATTATTTTGATTCAATTGACCCTGCAGAGGCCCGCCGCATTCTTGACGAGGAGCTGTATGGAATGGAACGTGTTAAGCAGCGTATAATCGAGACAATTATTCAGATTAACCGCACGCATACATTGCCTGCCTACGGACTGCTTCTTGTGGGTCCTGCCGGAACCGGTAAGTCACAGATTGCTTACGCAGTTGCGCGTATTCTCAAGCTTCCATGGACTACTCTTGATATGAGCTCCATCAATGACCCTGAGCAGCTTACAGGAAGTTCAAGAATCTACTCAAATGCTAAACCCGGTATAATTATGGATGCATTTGCTATGGCTGGTGAATCTAGTCTTGTATTTATTATCAACGAGCTTGACAAGGCAGCAAGCGGCAAGGGTAACGGAAATCCTGCCGATGTCCTCCTCACACTTCTTGATAATCTTGGTTTCACGGACAACTATATAGAATGTATGATTCCAACAATTGGTGTATATCCAATTGCAACTGCCAATGATAAGGACATGATTAGTGCACCACTTATGTCACGTTTTGCAGTAATTGACATTCCTGATTACACATTTGAGGAGAAGAAAGTCATTTTCTCTAAATTTGCTCTTCCTAAGGTTCTTAAAAGAATAGGGCTTCATGAAGATGAATGTGTTATCACAGACGAAGGACTCAACACTGTGATTGACTTATTCTCAAATACAAGTGGAATCAGAGATTTGGAGCAGGCAGCAGAACATATGGCTGCAAATGCTTTGTACCAGATAGAAGTTAATCATATTGAAAAGGTTGTATTTGATCCGGAAATGGTCAAGAACCTGTTTTCTTAAATACTAAATAAAATTTGTGCACTTCACAGAAATGTTTAAGAATTCGTAAAGCAAAAATGCCACATCGGAGTTACTTCTAAACTCCAACGTGGCATTTATTATTATTCTTCCTTTGAAATTGTGTCTTCAACCATTTTTTCAAATTTTGTAAGTGCTTTATTCCATTTTTTATATGATTTCTGTTCTCTCTTATCCTTAAATATGTTCTGCTCAGCAAAATATGTTCCAAGGTAATGAGAAACCTTCATTGCACCATAGTAATTCATGTGGTCGCCCTTATCTCTGGTGTCCACATTCCAATCGATTGGAATTTCCCCTGACATCATATTCATGTCAATATAATCTAAGTTAAGATCGTTTGCCAATTTCTTAACACCATTATGTCTCATACTGCTCCAATTCTTGACACTAGGCGTACTGACAAGAATCAATTTAGCTCCATTTTTCTCACAGAAGGCTTTCATGGATTCCACATATCCTATATTTCTATCAGAAACCAATTCTTTTTCCTGTGACGGTGTCATATAATCTGTAGTTATGGCAGGCACAGATGCTACAGACAAGCGGTAGCCTTTGGTTATCTCTGAATGCTTATATTTAGCAGTTAATGTTAAATCCTTTATCTTTAACTTCTTCCATCTGTTGTGATATCTAAATACCGGAAGCACCTGGTCAAGCTTGTTGTGAATTGAATCATTATAGGCCATTTCCCTATACAGAGTATTTGTCTCAAGAATGACAAGCTTCGGTTTTTGATTATCAAATGCCTTATGCAAAAATTCTTCAGAATAACATAACTTCTGTGCTGAAGTACCACATACATATGAGGTGATTCCCTGTTCCTTCCATATTTGGAGTGGACAGAAGGCCGCATAAGACTCACTGTCACCAATAAAAAGTACATCTATCGAATTCTTTCTCTCAGTTAATATTCCATTTGCACGGTAGTCATGTATTCCTTCTTTTTTAGCATTGTTCTTTGGAATAACCACTTTTGATGTTAGTACTAAAAGCAACAGTAATCCTGCAATAAATACCACACTTCGAACAATATTCTTAATTGTATCCCGCATAATTACCTCCTAAAAATTAGCATACATTGGATCTACAGGAACATAGCCTACGCCGTAAGCTCCAAAGATAACAATATATAAAATTAACAAGTACAAAAGTGACCAGCGAAGAACAATATTTTTCTTTAAAAGAGCTTCTCTAACAACAATGCCTTTTTCATTTAAGATACTGATTACAAGTACAATTATAAGTGTTACACCTACAATTACAAAATCAAGGGCATCTATTGATAATATTTTGAACAACTGATTATTCCATGCAGGGAATGTAAAATCTGTTATCATCTGCTTGAACATCGCGATTCCGGCCTGTAGCCCATTTGCTCTAAAGAACAGCTCACCTATTACCACAAGTATGCATGTCCTTATTATCTGAAACATTCTATATCCAAACCACTCCGGATTAATATGAAGCTTCTTATGAAGCCACTTAACCCCAGGTGCAATCATACTTCCTATCACAATAAACATTAAATGATACATTCCAAAGAAAATGTAATGCCAGGCTGCTCCGTGCCATAATCCGTTGCTGAACCACACACAAAAAAGTGCTATACTTCCCGCTATTAATGGTCCAAAATGATTTCCAACCTTCTTACGAGCTGCTGATGTAAGGTTCTTCATAGGCTTCGACATTGATACAGGATAGAATATGTAATCTTTAAAAAATGCTCCCAGCGTTACATGCCATCTCATCCAAAATTCAGATATTGTCTTTGAGAAAAATGGTCTAGCAAAATTCTCCGGCATCTTTACTCCAAATATCTGTGCTGTACCTATAACAGCATCCATCGTACCTGAAAAGTCCATATACAGCTGAATTGTGTAGCATACTGCTGCCAAAGCAATAATACCACCATTAAATTCCGGATATCTGTTGAAAACTGTCTGTATCATGATATTTAATCTGTCAGCCACAACAAGCTTCTTCATCATACCATATGTTATTCTCTGGATACCCAGTGTTAAATTTTCATACTTAATTGATGTGACATTCCATAGCTGCTCTGCTGTTTCACCATATCTGCATATTGGTCCTTCAACTATCTGTGGAAAGAATCCCATAAATAGGGCAAGTCTAAGCACATTGTCATCTGCCTTTATTGTTCCTCTGTATACATCGAAAATATAAGCAACAGCCTGCATTGTGAAGAACGAAATTCCTATTGGCATAAGATATTTAGGTATGGCAATCTGAGTAGATGAGCCAAATGCCTTAAGAAGCGAGTTAACATTTGTCATAAAAAATGGAGTATATTTAAGTGTCAGCAGTGTTCCGATATGAAGAATTGCAGCAAATAAAAGTACATTTCTGCTTTTCTTCTGATATACCTTCTTGAGAGCCTTTTTATTCTCTTTCTCAGTTATCTTTAGCTGCTCATCCTTCTGTGCTCTTATTCTATCCAGCCATATTCCGAAGTAATGAATTGACAACGTTGACAGAAATAAATATACTACAAGCTTTCCACTTATCATCCAGAAAAATCCATAGCTGGCAATTATTAGAAAATACTTCTTAGCCTTCTTAGGTACTATACTGTAAATAATAAGACACAGTGGAAGAAAAAACACCAAGTATGCCATTGAGAAATAAGACGTTAAATCCTGACATTTTCCTGCCAGCCAAAATGCGGAAAGATGCATTCTACTCTTCCTCCTGAAGTCTCTCAATCATTGCCATCATTGCTTTTGCAGAATTAAAATTAGCTGGAATAATTTCAACAGCTGGTACTGTAATATCAAATTCATCTTCGATTTCTGCAACAAGAGAAATAATTGATAACGAACTTAAAAAATGTCCGTCTATTAAATTCTCGCATGTGTTGTAGTCTACATCTGGCTGAATATCCTCTAAAATGTTAATTAATGTGTCCATAGATAAATCTCCTTTTCATAATGTGGTAAATTAAGCTGCATCGTCTCAAATGATTCTCTCACAAGGACGTACGAGCCATCTTCTCTTAATATATATACAGCAGGTATATCGCGGCTTAAGAACAACGAAATCCCTTCTATAGCGCAATAAGCACCTGTGTTTTCAAAACATATAACATCGCCAATATTTATCTTAGGCAATGGAATCTGTTTCGCAACAATATCATTCATGGAACAAAGTGAACCGCATATATTAAACGATTCCTCACATTCCATATTCTCCTTGTTACAAACCGACATAAATGGCTGCTTCATTGCCATATGCTGGCCAAAATACACCAACTGGTGCATGCCACCATCTATCAGTATGTAATTCTGTCCCTTATTCTTCTTGATGTCAACAATATGTGTGTAATAACATCCACAGGATGCCGCAATGCTTCTTCCAAGCTCAAGTGTAATGTGAGTTTTAAATTCCATATCGCCCAGTGCCTGTGAAAAGCCCTCAAGCATCTCTATCTCATCAAATTCATCGTCTTTGAAGTATGCAACCGGAAAGCCTGTACCATACTCAAATTCTTCTGCCTCATATCCATATTCATCTCTCAGCTTACATAAAAATGTATCCATATGGTTAAGTTCTCTTCTCATCTTCTTGACCGATGACTTCTGAGTACCTGAGAAAAATTGAATACCCACAAAGTTAAGCATTGGATACTTATGACGATTCGCAATTATTTCCTCAATCTCATTGGCATTTATCCCAAACTGACTGTCATTTGTGAGTCGGATAAGAAGCTTAAGCTTCTTATTATATTTGTTTGCCAGTGAATTCAGCAGTTCAAACTGCGTAAGTGATTCAACTGTATATACTCTCTTTTCCCCCGACGCCTCTGCCACATATTCCTCTATGGCAGACGGTGTCTTGTATACGCCTGAAATAACAGTCTTTTCCGCTGGTATTCCAAGCTCTGAACATATCTTCGTTTCCCCCGGAGAGCATAGTTCAAAACGCTCAACGTCATCAACTATCTCTCTCGTAATAAATGTGTTTGCCTTGATTGCATAGCATAAATCTATATTATCAGGCAAATGACATCTAAGATACGCTATACGCCTTTTCAGCTCGCCTATATCAAACACGTAAAACGCCGTATTATTCTCAGGCAGCAGCTTATCAACATTCTGTTTCATCTCTAATCTCCATTTTCCGGCAAGCTATTTGCCTGAAACAATCTCCTGCAATTTCTTTCTATCAATCTTGCCATTCTTGGTGAGTGGCATGTCGTCTACTTTTCTAATTATTCCGGGAACCATAAATTCCGGAAGACTTCCTGACATAGTCTTATGAAGGTCGTCCTTCTCTATGTCTCCAACATAGTACCCTCTTAGTCTTGACTTCTTCTCATCAAATATACAGCAGCATCTCTCGACACCACAAATGGCTGACATTGCTCTTTCAACCTCTTCTAGCTCTATTCTGTGTCCCATATACTTTATCTGGAAATCCTTGCGGCCGCTGAACACCAGCTCATGTTCTTCATTGTAGTACCCCAAATCCCCTGTCCTGTATATAAGTTCAGGATAATGCGGGTTAAGTGGATTCTGTACAAAATGCTGTTCATTCTGTTCCTTTGCTCCATAGTATCCAAGAGCAAGAGCGGTTCCTCTTACGCATATCTCTCCCACGCTGTCGCAGTTCTCTATTCTATTATCGTTATCATCTAACAATATTACATCCTCATTAGGAAATGGAATACCGATTGGTATACCTGCTGAATAATCACGATTCATATCCAAAATGTGATATGTACAGTTGCAGGTAATCTCCGTTGGTCCATACAGATTAACATACATAGCATCCGGAAGATGCTTGATGAAATCCTTAAGACGCTTGTATGGCATTACTTCTCCACTGAACAAAATCTTGTTAACAGTCTGTGGTGTCTTATAGTCAAGTCCATGGAAGGTACTAATAAGACATAATGCTGATACAGCCCAAATCATGGTAGTGACTTCATGGTCACACAAGAAATCTATTAGTTCCACAGGGGCTGAAAACAGCCTTCTTGGAACTATCACAAGTGTTGCACCTGTGCTGATTGCCGAATATATATCCTTGACAGATACATCAAAATCAAATGGTGCCTGATTGGCAATAACATCGCTGTTATCTATATTAAACAGCTGTGTAAAACAGCCTATAAAATCTATAACACTTCTGTGTCCGACTGCAATTCCCTTCGGAATTCCGGTTGAACCGGAAGTAAAATTAATATATAAAGGATTGGTATCTATCATTCTCTCTCTTACAGCTGCAAGCTCATTTTCCTTAATTACTGCTGACTTGAGTTCATCAATTACAACTATATCCTGTCCCTGAAAAATCCTTACCGCATCATCATACATGTCTCTTGATGTTATAATTAACCCTGGTCTAAGAACTTCAACAATACTGGATAATCTGTTATCAGGAAGCTCATTGCTCAAGAATGAATACACCCCTCCGGCATACACAATTCCGAAAAAAGAACACAGAGCATCAATTCCCTTTTCCATGTAAACACCCACAGGCTCTGTAATCGATATTCTGTCAAGTATTGCACTTCCTATTCTCCTGCTTGTCAAACAAAGTTCTGAATATGTAATACTGCCACACTCATCTATTATGGCATTCTTAATCGGATAGACAGATGCACTATTCTCTAAATATCCCAGTATACTGTACATTTCATTTTCTCCTCAATCTCATTACTGATGTTACATTATAACAAACATTATTTATTGATTCCACTCAAAACCTTTACATTTTTGTCACAAATCTGTCACAAAGTTTATTGTTTGTTTAACTTTCTGTTGAATTTTGTCGATTACAGGCACTCCAGATTTATTTCAAATACAGCCCCACTATCACCATTGTGAGCTGAAATCTTCCCGCCATGCAGATTAATTATCTCATATGTAAGCGCAAGTCCTATACCTGTATTTCCTTCTTTTCCTGTATAAAATCTGTCAAACACATGCTTCAAATCCTCCTCTGACATTCCGTCGCCATCATCTATCACCTTAATCACCGCCGTTTTATTTTTTGTTTCACATGTGACTGTTAACTTACTTCTGCTATGGCGAAGTCCATTGCTGAGCACATTTATAAATGCCTTCCTAAGCTGCGTTTCATCGCAATTTACGATGACCTGTGATTCTGAAAACGTGGGACATAATTCTATATTATTTTTCATATAAACCGGTTCTAAAGTTCTAAAGCAATCGTACAATATTTCACGAACATCAGTTGGGACCATATCAAGCTTTAGCTGATGTGCATCTATCTTAGAAATCGCCAGCAGTTCTTCAACAAGGCTCGTCATTCTGTCACCTTCCTGCAATATAACTCCTGCTGAAGCAACCGGATCTAAAAGTCCTGTCTGAATTCCTTCTGCGTATCCCTGGATTGACATAAGCGGTGTTTTTAGTTCATGTGAGGAATTCTGAAAAAACTGCCTCTGCGTATCCTGTGATGATTCTATTTTCTTACCTAATCTCATTCCGATACAGCTCATCCCAACTGTGACACACAGGAACACTGCAAATAAAATCCAGTTAAGCGATCTTGAATACTTCACAAGAGGCTGAATATTAATGTACATTATTGAAGTTGGATATTCCTCGCTCCATATTTCATCATCATACTTCATAAAAATGTAGTAGCCTTCATCCGTTCTATATGTGTAGCACTTATTCTTCTTTACTGTATGGTTTTCGCAGTAGTTCAAAATTTCGTCCTGAGAATTCTTAAGGCTCATTTTATAGTTATTAGATAGGTTACTGGCTGCTGTAGTGCTGTCAGATCCAATCATATCTATATAGTTGATATTTCCACTAAAATACTTTGCTGTATATTCCATTTTCTCTACTTCCCCATCCTCGGCATCTTCTATGAAGCTGTTAACATACTCAAGTTCGTACTCGATGGCATCCTTAGCTTCTTTTTCAAAATGACGTGGTATAGAAATGTTTACAATAATACTGACGCTGATAAACAGCAAAGCTACCAGCGCCAGTATAACTAACATGATTCTCGACTTAATATGTTTCATACATCATCCTCCATCACCTGCAGCTTGTATCCGAATCCCCATACTGTCTGCACACTGACATTGCTTCCTGATACAGTGAGCTTTCTCCTTATTCTTCTAAGGGTCTCATCAGTTACTCTCGTCTCAACCTCTGTATCATATCCCCACACTTCCTCAAGAAGCTCATTACGAGAAAATGCCTTGTCCGGTTTCTTCATCATATACGCCAAAAGCTTAAGTTCGGTCTGTGAGAGACCTACTTCCTTTTCATTACAATAAAGCATATTGTTCTCTGCCGTGTATCTCAAATTGCCGACACATATGTCGTCATATTCAACGTCCTTCTTACTGCTCATCTCAATACGTCTGAGTAAAGAGCGTCCCCTCATAAGCAGAACGGTTGGCCTAAATGGCTTGGTTAAATAGTCATCACTTCCAAGGGTTATTCCCTTAACATAATCATATTCTGAATCCTTTGCTGTCAGCATTATTATAGGAACAACTGTTATTTCTCTCAGCTGCTGACAAATAGTCATTCCGTCTGTACCCGGCATCATAATATCAAGTATTACAAGATCTGCCGGATGCTTCAAAAATTCTGCCATCAAATCATCGCCATTTTCAAAAACAGTTACACTGTAACCATCACCTTCAAGAAAGCTCTTAATAAGATCTCGTATATTTTTCTCATCATCTGCAATATAAATTGAATAACTCATTTCATCCTCCGTTCCAAAACATACACAACATTATACACAAATGCTTCTATAATATCAAATCATTTTGCGGCATCAAAATGCAATCATATCTAATGGCTTTTCCTTTCAGGGAATAATCCGGCTTTCTATCTGCGAGAAATGGTCCCTTTAATGGTCGTTTAATCACGATTTTTCTTGGTTTACTTAACAGTGCTGCATCTAGCAGCTCAATTTCATCTGAGCACGGAAGCTCCAGCTGCTGAAGCAGTTGAAATTTCTTTCCTATGAGACCGCTTTTCTTTCTTGCCGGAAACATCGGATCAAGCAATACAACATTTGGTGCCTTAGACATGTTTCGAAGAGCCTTTTGACTATCGCCTTTACACAATTTCATTCTTGCTGCAATATCAGCTATTTCATCATTCATACTTGCCCTATATAGTGCATCCTCAAGCAATGCTGCAATCACCATATCATACTCATATAAGCTTACATTAAACCCGGCTGCTGCCAGTAAAAATGAATCCTCACCAAGTCCGGCTGTTGCATCTACAATAGTGAGTGGGCTATCTACACCTTTTATCTTAGCTGCCTTCACAAGCAATTCCCCATTCAAATTGTTTAACTTAATTCTTGATGTCATTCTGCCAAAATCGCCTTGAAGCATTTTGCCATCCCCAAGAAGTGCAAGGCCTGTAGCATCAAGTCTTAGAGCCATCTCGCCTTCACTCATATCCGGCATCTTGTCAGTTATTTCTATGCATAGTTCTTCGCTTAATTCTTTGGCCTTCTCCCACTCTTTTTCTTCATCTGTTAAAACTACTAATTTATTTATTTTTTTAAGTGTATTATCACAGTTTATCATTTATGGGGTTACCTTTCAAAATATATTATCTCGTAGCTTGGTTTGCTTTGCTGTTCACTAAATAGATATAACAAGCTCTGCTAATTAATTCTTTTATTGTTTATTTTCTTCAGCAATTACGCCAAAAACGATTGGGTAAATATACTGTATGTCCATCTCTTTTTCTCCTATAATTATTATGTACCAGTTAAGTATAAATGTGATTAATGCATAAATCAACTTCTCATAGTTCTAAATCACCTTGAAATATAGAATTAATATTCTTATATTTAGACAGAATTATCTGATTAATTGACCTCATATCATACCTCATATTCTCTTTCTCACAGGTTTCAACAAATACATTCCATAGTTTTTTTGCATCATAAGACCAACATCTATAGTAGTTTTTGTATCTCTGCAAAAATTTTTCGGTAATTCCAGGATAAAGCTTCTCCGCTTCCTGAAGAAAATAGTCACGTTGAATATCCGCCATAGTAACCTGAGTTGATAGGTATATATATGTTGCTCCATATGCCTTGGCCTTTTTTATCATTTCTATTACATTTTCTTCATTATCAGTAATAAAGGGGAGCATTGGGTCCATCAATACTCCTGTTGTTATTCCTCTGTCAGATAAATATTCAATAGCCTTAAAGCGCTCTGATGATGTTGATACATATGGCTCAATTTTTTTACAGGTCTCATCATTTGAACATGTAATTGAAAAGTTAACGCTCGCAGGTGCATTTTCTTTAATGTCCTCTAAAATATCTGCATCTCGCATTACCAAATCACTTTTTGTTATTATGCATGCTCCAAATTCATATGCATTAATCAGCTCTAAGGCGTGACGTGATAATTCTAGTTCTTTTTCTTTTGGATTATAAGCATCCGCCACGCCACCTGTTAATACAACACCTTTTTTTACTTTTCTTCTAAGTTCATCACGCACTATACGAAGAACATCTTTCTTAGCCCTAATACAACTAAAATTATCTGATTTCTCATAGTAACTACTTCTGGCGTAACAATAAATGCAGCCATGGCTACAACCTCTATATATGTCCATAGCATTGTCAAACCATAAGTAGTTCCAAATTGGTTTACATCTTCTTATAACCGTTTTCGCTTCAATATATTCCATGTTTCTCCCCCTTATACTCCACGCTGTTTAAAATTGAAAACGTGCTAATTTTTCCTTCCTATTCTGTCAAGCCTAAATTTATTGATTTTACTGGCTTTGACGATTTTTATTTACCTCTAAAACAGAGCCGAGAGTGATGGATATCGTAGTATCAAGTACCGAATAGTTGATAAATGGGTATAGTT
>CAZBKO010000014.1:28446-33886 GCA_964492545.1 uncultured Lachnospiraceae bacterium | reverse complement strand
GTTTACATAACCAAAATATCCTATTCTATTTGCCAACTATAATTTTACACTAACCTCTTGTTTTTTCAATACCAAGATAAGGTAAAATATTTTCATATATATCCCTTATTACCGGTGCTGCAACAGTTCCACCATAATATATTCCCACCGGTTCATCAATAATACACATGGCAATTACCTGCGGATTTGATGCCGGTGCAAATCCAATAAATGAAGAAATGTATTTTCCATTACCTCTTGGAAGCTTTTCTGATGTGGCCGTTTTTCCACCAATTTCATATCCCTCAATATAAGCATTTTTTCCTGTGCCCTCAGAGATTACTTTTTCAAGAACCATCTTCATAGTTTCACTTGTCTTTTTACTTATGGCACCAGTCAGACTCTTAAACTCAAAATTCTTAATTTTTTTATTATTTTCATCACTTACACTTACTCCAAAATGTGGAGTTATAAGGGTTCCACCATTTACTACTGCACTCGCTGCCCTTAAAAGCTGGAGTGGTGTAATTTGGAATGACTGTCCAAATGACATGGTTGCAAGCTCCACATTGCCCACATTTTTCTTTTTATGAATTATTGTTCCGGCCTCTCCCGGCAAGTCAACACCGGTTTTGTACAAAACACCAAGCTTATCTAAATATTTATAGTAATTGTCGACGCCCAGTCTTAAACCAACCTCCATAAAAACAGGATTACAGGAATTCATTGTTCCCTGCAAAAATGTTTCGCCTCCGTGTCCCCCTGCTTTATGACATCTGATTCTTCTGTCATCCACAATCTTATATCCCGGACACGAAAACCGGCTATCAAGAGTTACCACTCCTTCTTCAAGGCCTGCACTGGCAGTAACTATTTTAAAGGTTGAGCCCGGCTCGTAGGTATCATTTATACTCTCGTTTCTCCACATTTTATTCAATAAATCCTGATATTTCTTATCATCCTTTTCTATGTCTGAGCTATAATTTAATGTAAATGGATTATTCAAGTCATATTCAGGTACATTGACCATCGCATATATCTCTCCGTTTTGTGGGTTCATCACAATAATAGACACTCTTTTTGCCTGTTTAGATTCCAAAACCTTTTGTGCAGCCTGCACGGCATATTTTTGAATATTCAAATCAAGTGATGTCAGCAGATTATTTCCAGCTACAGGTTCCACCCGGTGCTCTGCCATTTCATCAAGCTCCACCCCCTTCGCATCTGTCATTGTAAGTATCAGTCCATCTGTTCCTTTTAAATATTTTTCATACTGCACTTCAAGGCCTACAATACCCTGGTTATCTGCCCCTGTAAAGCCAAGCACCTTTGATGCAAGCTCATTAAACGGATATAACCTTTTATAATCTTCATCAACCTTGACTCCATCAAGATTATAGCTTCTAATTTTATCACCTACTTTTTTATCTACATTGGACTTTATTTTTTCCCTGGAACTCACCTTTAATACCTTATCAGTTATTTTTTCTTTACTTATAGACAATTCTGTAGATAAGATATCAATAACCTTCTCTGCATCAGTAATCTGACTATTTATTACCGAAACAGTACATACTGTTTTGTTTGTGGCTATAATATTGCCATTTCTATCAAGAATTAATCCTCTTGCAGCCTTAATATATCTTTCTCTTTCGTGCAGCTTCTCGGCCTGAGCAAGATAATGTTCTGAACGAAATATCATTATATACACAACACGCACTGATAGTGTGATAAATAAAAGGATAACTGCACACACATATATAAATGCTTTTTTACGGTTATATGCTTTACTTACAGGCATAAAAAAACCTCACAAAGTTATTAATACTAATGTATTACTTCTTTTGTGAGGTTATGCACTTATTATTGCTGTTAGTTATCGCCTGAAGGTTCGCCCGCAGGCAGGTCATCTGATATTACATCCCCCTCAGGATTCTCATCATAGCTTGGTACCACTGATTCACCTTCAGCAGCTGTGGTTGTCTCCTGTGGTTTCTGTGCAGCAGTTGTTGGCTCCTGGGTCTGGGTTACATTTTCTGTTGGGAAAATATTCATGTATGGAAGTACTTCCTTCATGATATTGCTCCATAAAATTGATGAATACGAACTGCTTCCCGGATCATCCACATCAGGTGCATCTACTATGACATAGCATACAACCTCAGGATTCTCATATGGTGCAAATCCAAGGAATGATAAAATATATTCATCTTTTTCCTTGTTCTCCTTTTGTGCTGTTCCAGTCTTACCACCAACCACATATCCGTCTACTCTGGCAGTCTTACCTGTTCCGCCTACTGTTACATTCATAAGCGCTTTTCTAAGAAAATCTGATGTCTCATCAGTTATTGTCTGTTTAACTAAAACCTTATCTATAGACTCTTCAATCGCACCGCTAGAGCTTACAATCTGTCTTAGAATATGTGGTTCATAATAATATCCACCATTGATAAGTGATGAAAATCCTGCTACCATCTGAACCATGGTAACATTGAAGTTCTGTCCAAATGAATTGGTCTTTAAATCTATTTCTGTCATATTATCTGCAGTGTATAAAAGTCCATCACAGCTTGTCTCACCCGGAAGATCAATTCCGGTTTTCATACCGAAATTAAATATTGACTGATATCTTGTAAAAACAGGAATTGTTTCTTTTTCTGCAATCTGCATTAATGCATCATTACATGAAAACATTATTGCCTGTTCTACAGTAA
This sequence comes from uncultured Lachnospiraceae bacterium, assembly GCA_964492545.1. Lineage (GTDB taxonomy): Bacteria > Bacillota > Clostridia > Lachnospirales > Lachnospiraceae > RGIG1934. The sequence goes on along the minus strand of CAZBKO010000014.1, from coordinate 31,193 downwards.
TTTTTCCATGTCCGGAATGTAAATGGCAGCTGACCCATCGTGTTCCGATTCTTTCTCCGCCATCACATACAAATTTATCTTCAAAATCAATCTTCTTTTCTTCAAGTGCACCGGCAATTGTAAATGGCTTAATTGTGGAACCTGCCTGATAAGTATCACTTATACAGTAATTTCTCCACATTTTATTCATTGCCTTCAATGCCTTCTCATCAGACATTTTCTTTATCTGTTTCTTCGTATAATATCTTGTCAGGTCCCTTGGATTATTAAGATCATAAATATTATTGCTGCTTACCATTGCAAGAATGTCTCCATTGTTCGGATCAGCTATTACAACTGATACATTCTTTGGATTGTAATCCTTAACCCATTTCTCTACCCACTTCTGGCAAATGCTTTGGATATTCATATCTATGGTTGATACTACGTTACTTCCATCCTCAGCTGCTCTCTCTTCCACAACCTGCTGATTATCTCCGTCAACATAACTAAATAATCTGCCATTAACTCCATTGAGATAATCGCTGTAATTCTCTTCTATTCCCCAACGTCCTACATTTCCTGATTCAGTGAATCCTATAACACTGCTTGCCAACTCCGAATATGGATAGCATCTCTTGTATTCATCCTCAAACCATACGCCTTTGACATCCGGGTTGCTCTTTGTGTCCTTCATGGCCTTTTCAAAAGCCTCTATTTGATCATATTCTAATTGCTTTCTATATATTACATATCTGCTTTCTGATCTGTCAGATATTGTCTTTCTGAGGTCTTCCTCGTCAATATCATCAAAATATTTGACAAGAAGTGCAACAGTTGGCTCCAGATATTCATCCTCGCTGAGCATAATCTTTGGATCAAGTATAAGATTATACACTTTAATACTTGTTGCAAGAACATTGCCATTTCTGTCTAAAACATCCCCTCTTTTGAAAGGAATGGTGGTGCTGGACTCCTGTTGCTGAGCCAGCACCAATTTCGTGTAGTTATCCTCATTTTTATAGTTAATAAAAGAAACTCTTACTCCAAGTGCTCCAAGTGCTCCGATGATTACAAAAAATACAACCATCTGCTTTACTTTCATTCTTTTCGTGAATTTCTTTATCTTCTTATTTACCATAATCAATATCCTTTATTTTGATGGAATATTGTCTAGCTGCTTCATATACTCACTTTCTGTGCTGTGATAAAATGATATCTGTGACTGTGAAGCCTTGACCATTCCAAGTTCATTAGTTGCTACCTTGATTATATTAGCTGTGTCTATGTAACTGCTGATAGTATACTCCACAGCATCATTTTGTGCAATAAGTGAATCTATGTTTTCTTCCAATGCAATTATATTGTTATTCTTAGTCATAACTCTTGACTGAAGGCTTATGTACTGAACGCAAATATATGCTGTAACGACAGTTATCATTGTCAAAAACAATACATATCCAGGGCTCATTCTAAGCTCCTTCTGTCTGTTTCTGGAAGCTGCTTTCTGGCGATTGCTCTTCTTCTCTACGTCCTGCTGTTTCTTAACGGGACTAGCTGGTACTTCCTTAATCTTTCTTACTGCATTACCCTCTATATAATTGGAATAACTTGTTATTTTTCTGTTTTCCATTTTATAAACCCTTCTTTCTTCTTTCAAAAGCTCTTAATTTTGCACTTTTTGAACGAGAATTCTCTTCTAGTTCTTCTTCACTTGGCAATATTGGTTTTCTGGTGACTACTACACCTTTTGAAACATTTCCACACACACACACTGGAAAATCAGGTGGGCATGTACATGGATTCTCGTTCTTCCTAAATCTTGTCTTAACTATTCTATCTTCTAAGGAATGAAATGTTATAATGCTTAATCTTCCTTCATCATTCAAATGATTAATCATCGTATCAATTGAATTATTAACTTCATCCAATTCCTTATTAAGTTCTATCCTTATGGCCTGAAATGTTTTCTTGGAAGGATGTCCACCCTTCATACGAATCTTTGCAGGTATTGCTCTCTTAATTATCTCTGTTAGTTCAAATGTGGTCTCTATTTCTTTTTCCTGTCTGGCTAAAACAATGTGCTTTGCGATATTCTTTGCAAATTTATCTTCGCCATAATCACGTATAACATGAAATAAATCCATTTCACTGTAATTATTCACAATGTCCCTAGCTGTCATCTCCTGACGATTATCCATTCTCATATCAAGAGGAGCATCATATTTGTATGAAAAACCTCTCTCAACAGTATCAAGCTGTCTTGATGATACTCCAAGGTCAAGAATTACTCCGTCCACATATTCTATATTCAGGTTCTTAAGAACCTGTTCGAAGTCACTGTAATTGCTTCTAACAATGGTAACCTTATCTCTAAATTCCTTGAGACGTTCACTTGCTGCTTCAATAGCCTCCTCGTCTCTGTCTATTCCTATTAATCTTCCTTTATCTGATAGTCTGCTGGCAATCTCATATGAATGTCCTCCACCGCCCAGGGTTCCGTCAACATAAATCCCATCCGGCTTGATATTCAGACTGTCAATTGTCTCTTGTAGCAATACTGATTTATGTTTAAACTCCATTATTCTAAGAATCCTTTCTTCTAAATTCCTAATCCTAAATCCGCCATGTGCTCTGCGATTTCATCCATGTTATCAAAGGCTGTACTGTCTTCCCATCTCTCTCTGCTCCAAATTTCAACTCTGCTTGAAACTCCAACTAATACAACATCCTTCTCAAGTCCTGCAAATTCTCTTAAGTTAGATGGC
>CAZBKO010000014.1:24187-28436 GCA_964492545.1 uncultured Lachnospiraceae bacterium | reverse complement strand
AACAATGCTCTGCCCTGCTTGTCCGCCTCAATATCAGCTGCACCTGCAAGAAAAAATCTTGAAAACTTACGTGCATCCTTATTAGCAATTGGTAATGCTCTTAATTTCTCTTCGAAGTTCTTCCATTCATCCATGGCAAATACAAACAAACATCCATCAAGTCCCTTGGTAACTACAAATGAGTCACCCAATGCATCTCTGAACTTGGCTGGTATAATTACACGGCCTTTGGCATCAACTGTATGATTGTATTCTCCCATAAACATAAGAACTTCACCTTCAATCCTGTGGCATCTGCTATATAAATTCTCCACTTCGTGCCACTTTGCACCACTTTTCACCACTTATGGAACTATTTTATATCATTTTTACATAAATATCAAGTCTATTTTATATATTTGTATAGTTTTTTTATATGCATTTTTACTGGTAAAAAACCCCATTTTTAGACAAAAATAAACCACAATGCATAAAAATTTCTGCATTGTGGTTAGCTGTCCCATAATTTTCTTCTATTTAGTTGTATTTTCGTATTCCATATCAATATATTGTGTAATAAGACTATCCATAATCATGCTGCATCTTACTGCCTCAATATCTTCTATGTTCTGTGATGCCATGTCCAGCCTGTCCCTTACAAGCTCAATCAGCATTATCAATACTTCCCTGCTCATTATTAACTACTTCCCTTATATTAATTCTCTTGTAGATTACAAGTACTATTGCCAAAATCGCTGATACTGCAGCAACAATCATAGATACAGGTAAACCGGCTATCTTTAGCTGGTCTGTTCTAAGACTCTCAATCCAAAATCTCCCAATGGCATATCCTCCAATATACCAGCAAAATACTTCCCCCTCAAATCTCTTCTTTTTTCTAAATATTAATATTAAAATGAGAAGGCAAAAATTCCATAGGGATTCATACAAAAACGTTGGATGAACCTGGATATACTGAATTTCATCTATCACCTTGATGTGCTTAGATATGTTATCTGATATCACTCCACCTACTTCGTCATACTTAATCTGCATGGCAAAAATATTGTCTGTATAATCTCCAAATGCTTCTCTGTTAAAAAAGTTTCCCCATCTGCCAATTATCTGTCCTAACAATAGGCCAATGCAGGCTGTATCTGCCATCTTTAAAAATGAAAGCTTTCTTATCTTACGAAATATTATGCATACTATTATCCCGGCAATGACTGCACCATATATTCCAAGTCCACCCCTTCTGAGATTAATTATTTCCGACAAATGATTCTTATAGTAGCTCCATTCAAATATTACATAATATAATCTTGCACCTATTATGCATGAAGGAATTGCTGCAATTGCAAAATCAAGGTAATCGTCCACATTCTGGCCTGTTATCTTCGCTTCTCTAAATGCAATCCACATACCAGCCATTATACCGATAGCTATTATTATTCCATAATACGCTATTTCAAATCCAAATATATTAATACTCTTCCCCATATTGTTTATTTCAATTCCCAAATTCGGAAATCGTATGCTCGCAGCAAGTAACATTTTTTACACCTCTTGTTCGACTTTTGTTAACATTTTAACTCAATATATTTTAAAAAGCAATGAGAACAGTATTTCATTTTGTTTCATAATACGACATAGAGGATTTTTGTCTTTTATTTTCTTATAAAATGTGGTAAACTATCGAAAGTATTATTAAGATAAGAAAGGTTGGAAATATAATTATGAAATTAGGTATTGTAGGCCTTCCAAATGTAGGCAAAAGTACTTTGTTTAATTCATTAACAAAAGCAGGAGCAGAATCCGCTAACTACCCATTCTGTACAATTGATCCTAATGTCGGAGTTGTTACAGTTCCTGATGAACGTCTCGACAAGCTCGCAGCATTATATGATTCAGATAAGATTACACCTGCTGTTATCGAATTCGTTGATATTGCAGGATTAGTTAAAGGTGCTTCTAAGGGTGAAGGACTTGGAAATCAGTTTCTTTCTAACATTCGTGAAGTAGATGCTATAATTCATGTAGTAAGATGTTTTGAAGATACCAATGTTATTCATGTTGACGGAAGTGTTGATCCTCTTAGAGATATTGAGACAATCAATATGGAATTAATCTTTTCAGATGTTGAAATCCTTGAGAGAAAGATTGCTAAGACATCTAAGGGTGCAAGAAATGACAAGGCTCTTGCAAAAGAACTTGATTTATTGACCAGACTTAAGACACATCTTGAAGAAATGAATTTGGCTATAAGCTTTACAGCTAATGATGAGGAAGAGGAAGCATTACTTGATTCTTATAATCTTCTTACAAGAAAGCCTGTTATCTATGCTGCTAACGTTTCAGAGGATGATCTTGCTGATGATGCCGCTGCTAACCCATATGTACAGAAGGTCAGAGAGTATGCTGCTGAGAATAAGAGTGAAGTATTTGCTATCTGTGCTCAGATAGAGCAGGAATTATCTGAACTTGAAGATGATGAGAAAGCTGTATTTCTTGAAGATCTTGGTCTTAAAGAATCAGGTCTTGATAAGCTTGTTAAGGCAAGCTACAAGCTGCTTGGTCTTATCAGCTACTTAACAGCAGGAAAGCAGGAAACCCGCGCATGGACAATTACTCTTGGAACTAAAGCACCTGGTGCTGCCGGCAAAATACATAGTGATTTTGAAAGAGGCTTCATTAGAGCTGAGGTTGTTAACTATCAGGATTTACTTGACTGTGGTACTTACACTGCTGCAAAAGAAAAGGGTCTTGTAAGACTTGAGGGTAAGGATTATGTAGTAAAAGACGGTGATGTTATTTTATTCCGTTTCAACGTATAATATTTATTGACCTGTTTTATAGAAATCAACAGAAGCCATATTACTTTGAACATATAATGTTCATTGTAATATGGCTTCTTTAATTCTTTAGTCCTTTGCTTCCACAATTAACAGCACTCCACTTTTCATACAAATCTTCGCATTTTTTTCTACAACTTCATTACTTACACCAAGGCTTATGGATTTTTGAACGTCAAATGTGTAATCACTTAGTGGATATTTAAATCCATATAAGGTTACTCCTGTAACATTTCCCCCAAAAGGAATTAATGATACATACGCACCAAACTGCTTGTCCCTGTCAACATCTAAATCTCTGTCAATTAAGTATATCTTATTGTTTTCATTAATTATATATGCTGGTATCTGTTCATTAAGAGGTATCTGAAGAAGCTGTATATTACTTATGCTATGGTCAATTCTTGAACCAATACCACCAAGTATTACTATTTCATCAGGGCTCATATCAATTGCTTTTAAAATAGCCGTGTGAGTATCTGTATAATCTTTTTCAGGAACAAGTCTTATTGTTTCAATATCTTCTCTTCCATCATAAAGCTTTAATATGTTTTCATCAATTGTATCGAAATCACCCACTAAAATATCAGGTGTAATCTTAAGTTCATTTGCATACTTAAGTGCCCCATCAACAGCAATTATTTTCCATATATCATTGCTTTCTATATAATTTTTAGCAAATGTCAGATTAACAGCTCCGCCTGTTATTATCAGAATTCTATTCATATTCCTTAAACACATCCTTAAATGCCTTTACATTTTCTGTTGCATTTCCTTTAAAGACAGCCGAGCCGGCCACAAGAACATCAGCCCCTGCATCTATTATCTCTCTAACGTTTGTAAGATTAACACCGCCGTCAACTTCAATTTCTATGTTTCTGCCAGTCTTAGAAATCATCTCTCTTAACTGACTGATTTTTCTGGTTACCGATGGGATGTATTTTTGTCCACCGAATCCAGGATTAACGCTCATTAAAAGTACCATGTCCACATCATCTAAAATGTATTCTAACACATTTAATGGTGTTGATGGATTAAGTACAACTCCTGCCTTCATGCCTGCTTCCTTAATAGCTGTAACAGTTCTATTTAGGTGTGTACATGCCTCCACATGAACTGTAATAATATCAGCTCCTGCTTTTTTGAATTCATCAATATATCTAACCGGCTCATCAATCATAAGATGTACGTCAAACGGCTTGTCTGTCACTTTTCGTATGCACTGTATAACCGGCATACCAAATGAAATACTAGGTACAAAGCTTCCATCCATAACATCAATATGAATGTAATCTGCTCCTGCTTTATCTATTGTCATTATGTCATTTCCTAAATCTGCACAATCTGCAGAAAGAATCGAAGGTGATAACTTAATCATAATATTCTCCATTCCGGAGCATTTTTGCGACGGGGCGAAG
>CAZBKO010000014.1:0-24087 GCA_964492545.1 uncultured Lachnospiraceae bacterium | reverse complement strand
TGAAATTCGCGAAGGCGATTTTGCTTCTGCCATCAAGACTATTTGTGATGCTCCTGCACAAATAGTTATGTGAAATGGACGCTATCGAGCGTACTTTTCACATTGTTCTCCATTCCGGAGCATTTTTGCGACGGGGCGAAGTGAAATTCGCGAAGGCGATTTTGCTTCTGCCATCAAGACTATTTGTGATGCTCCTCCACAAATAGTTAGTATTTTCTTTTATTTTTTAGTTCATCAAATATAAGAGCATAATTCTCATATCTTGATTCGCTGATTTTTCCGTCCTCTAGTGCCTGTTTTACTGCGCATCCCGGTTCATTTATGTGCACGCATCCGTTAAATCTACATGTACCCTCATATTGCTGGAATTCCGGAAAGCAATAACGTAAATCTTCTTTTTCAAATCCGTCTGTAAACAGCGAACTGAAACCTGGTGTATCCATAATATATGTCTCGTCAGCTATCTCAAATATTTCCGAATGTCTTGTTGTATGTTTTCCTCGTCCAATTTTTTCACTTATTACACCTGTTTCAGAGTTTGCCTCAGGCATCAACGCATTAAGCATTGATGATTTACCAACACCTGATGGGCCTGCCAGGGCTGTTGTCTTTCCAGCTAAGAGTCGTTCAACATAATCCAGGCCGGTTTCATCCTTGGTGCTTGTAAATATAACATGATATCCTGAATTAACATAGATATTCTTTAAGCTTATAAGCTCTTTCTCTGATGCCAAATCAAGCTTGTTAAAACATATAATAGTATCTACATTCTGCCATTCCATCATTATGAGAAATCTATCCAAAAGATTAATATTTGGTATCGGACTATTTATAGCGAAAACAACCAATGCCTGATCAATATTGGCAACTGCCGGTCTAATCAGTTCATTGGTTCTTTCTATAATGTCCGTAATATTTCCAGTTTTATTAAGTTCATCGAGGACATCTATTGTAACATTATCACCTACTAACGGCTTTATATGTCTGTTTCTAAAAACGCCCTTTGCTTTACATTCATAGATTCCACTATGTGCAACATGCACATAGTAGAATCCGGCTATACCTTTTATTATTTTTCCACGCATAAGTTTACCTTATTTATAGTTAGCAGTTACAGTATATATAGGTGTTGAATTTGAATCTACAAAAATTTCAACAGTAGCCTTTCCCTTTGTATCGCTCTCTGGGAGATCAAATGGCCAGCTATCAGGCCATGCGTTGATATCAGTATATTCAACATCATTTATCCAAGAACCATTTACTTTAATGTCTACAACACCGTCTCCTTCATATACGCCTTCATCGTTCTTCTTAAGCTTATCCATAATAGCATTCTTAGTAAGAGTTACACTTGCATTATATTTTGGTGCTTCAGTTGTTGTTTCTGTTGGCTTCTGTGTAGTTGTTTCTGTTGGCTTTGGTGTGGTTGTTTCTGTTGGTTTTGGTCCCTTGCTGATAACAACATTAACCTCTGTTCCAACAGGAAGCTTATCCTTAGCCTTATATTCCTGACTGATTACTTTTCCTTCTGCAACCTTATCATCATAAGCAGTTTCAACCTCTCCAAGAGCAAGACCTGCTTCTTCCAATGCTTTTCTTGCAGCTGACTTAGTCTTTCCTGTAATGCTTGGAACTATAGCGTCTGTTTCCTCTTCCTTGCCTCTGCTAACGTAAATTGTAACTGTATCTCCTGCTTTTACCTCTGATCCGGCTTCAGGATCCATTTTTACAACCTGGTCAAGTTCAGCTTCTTCATCATCTACATATTCTGACTTCACATCAAGATGTGCATCCTTAAGTGCTGTCACAGCATCTGATTTGCTCTTACCTACTACATCCTCAACCTCAAAGGTTTCAGCTCCATCACTGACAACGAGAACCACTGTAGAATTCTTTGCTAAAATATCTCCTTCGTTGACATCATCTCCTGATGCAAGAGTTATTGCAATAATCTTATCCTTCTCAACCTCATCTGAATTCTTATGAGTAATCTTATATCCAAGAGTTGCATCATTAATTGCTTTCTTAGCCTCATCAACATCAAGTCCAATTACTTCTGGAACACGTGTATGCTTGTCATCAAGTTCATCCTCTGATGAAGTTATTGTTGTCTCTGTATTTGTAGAAGGCTTCTTGCTTGAAGAACAGCCCTTTCCAAAAAATGTAAGTGCAAGATATACTACAATCATAAGAATAACTACACATGTGACAATACCACCTATAGCTATCATCTTATCAAGCTTAGGATTCTCACTTTCCAAGTCATCTTCTAATTCATCTTCATCCTCATCTTCTTCATCGTCCATATCATCCTCTTCATCCTCATATCCAATGGCTGATATGTTACGCACTTCATCTGCATCCAAATCATCTTCAAGATTAATTCCGGCATCATTTCTTATTTTCTTAAGTTCATCACCTGAGATAATTACTGTGGCATCATTTGATGCGGCAGGAATTAACTGAACAAAATCTTCGTCAGGTGTGACTAATGATCTCTTCAAATCTGCAATGAGTGAAGATACCTTTAGATATCTTCTGTCAGGCTTCTTCTGTGTACATTTCTGTATTATCTTATCTACACTGATTGGAAGATCAGGTACAAATAATTTCGCTGAAGGTATCTCTTCCTGAACATGCTGAAGAGCTATTGTTACTGTAGAATCTCCCTCGAAAGGAACTCTGCCTGTAATCATCTCATACAATGTGATACCAAGTGAATAAATGTCACTCTTCTCATCTATGAAACCGCCTCTTGCCTGCTCTGGTGAAATGTAGTGTACTGAACCCATAGCATTTGAATTAATTGTATTAGCTGATGCAGCTCTTGCAATACCAAAATCTGTTACTTTGACTTTACCTTCTCTAGAAATAATTATATTCTGTGGCTTAATGTCACGATGTATAATGTGATTATTATGAGCAGCTTCTATACCCTGAGATACCTGTATAGCAATGCTGACTGCTTCTTTTACAGGAAGCATACCCTTCTTCTCAATATATTTCTTAAGTGTAATTCCTTCAATCAGCTCCATAACAATGTAGTGAAGTCCATTATCCTCACCTACATCATATACGTTAACAATATTTGGATGTGATAAGCCTGCAGCATTCTGAGCCTCTACTTTAAATTTAGATACAAAGTTAGTATCCTGACTGAACTCCTGCTTTAATACCTTAATTGCTACAAATCTGTTAAGCTTATGACACTTAGCCTTATAAACATCAGACATTCCACCAGATCCAACTTTATCAATGATCTCATATCTGTCGCTTATAAACATACCTTTCCTTAGCATAAATTCACCTCGTCATATTCAGGTTCTACTAAAACAACTGCAATGTTGTCCTTTCCACCATTATTATTAGCTACCTCTATCAGTTTATGTGCAATATCTGATAAATCAGTACCTTCATTAATAATATTCTTGATATTATTATCTTCTATCATATTCGAAAGACCATCTGAGCACATTAAAATAATGTCACCAGCTGAATACTCAACTTCAAAAAAGTCGGCTATCAAATCAGCATCAGCCCCGACAGCTCTCGTTATAATATTCTTCTTCTCATGAAGTCTGGCGCTCTCCTTGTCGAGTTCACCAAGACTAATCATCTCTTCCACAAGAGAATGATCTCTGGTTATCTGCTGTATCTCATTATTAACCAGGTATAATCTGCTGTCACCCACATTGGCGATATATATTGATCTGTCGACCACAGTTGCCACAACAAGTGTAGTTCCCATTCCTTCGTACTCTTCACTCTCCGAGGCTTTCTCCATAAGTGCGCGATTAGCAGTTCTAATGGCTGACTCGATTATAGATATTGGGTTTATCTCATCTGAATTCTTAACATCCTCAATAAAAGTCTCTACAGTATATCTGGATGCCAAATCTCCAGCTCTATGCCCGCCCATACCATCTGCTACTATAAACAGATTCGGAAGGTTACCTATAGCTTCTTTGGATGCATATACATAATCCTGGTTAGTTGTTCTCTTTTTTCCTACATCTGTCATTGCATATGCTTTCAAGATTCTACCTCCTTCTCCTTTTGTTGTTTATCTGCGTAGCTTTTCCTAAGCTGTCCGCAAGCCCCTTGTATATCTCTTCCCATTTCCCTTCTAATAGTAACATTAATTCTGTTTTTTTCAAGTTTATTTTTGAATTTTTCAATTGCGACACGGTCTGACTGCTTGTAATCTCTCTCTTTTATCGGATTAACCGGTATGAGATTAACATGACAGTTTCTACCCTTAATAAGCTTTACAAGCTTATCCGCCTCCTCCTGCGTGTCATTAACACCAGCCACAAGACTATATTCAAAGGATATCCGTCGTCCTGTCTTATCAAAATAATAATCGCATGCATCCAAAACCTGAGCAATGGTATATTTATTAGCCACCGGCATCAACGACTTTCTTGTAACGTCATCTGATGCATGAAGCGACAGTGCCAATGTTACCTGTGTCCCTGTATCTGCAAGATTTTTTATTCCCTGCACAATACCACACGAAGATATTGTAATATTTCTTTGGCTAATATGCAAGCCATTTTCGTCTGATATAAGTTCCAGAAACTTTATTACATTATCATAATTGTCCATCGGTTCTCCTGTACCCATAAGAACTATGTTCGATACACGTTCACCTGAAATTGATTGAATTCTGTATATTTCATCCAGCATTTCCGATGGTCTAAGATTTCTTGTAAGTCCATCAAGTGTCGAAGCACAAAATCTACATCCCATACGGCATCCTACCTGAGTTGATATACACACTGAATTGCCATGATGATATTTCATAAGAACGCTCTCAATTACATTACCATCCTCCAGCTCAAATAAATATTTCTGTGTACCATCAATCTGGGATGTTAACACTTCAACCGGCTTTAATAGTGTAAATGAGCATTCATCCATCAGTTTATTTCTAAATGCTGCTGAAATATTAGTCATTTCATTAAAGTCGGATACAAGTCTCACATGCAGCCATTCATATATCTGTTTCGCTCTGAATTTCTTCTCACCCATAGAAATTATTAAGTTTTCAAGTTCACTGTAATTTAGTGATTTGATATCAATTTTTTCCACGCCTTAACCTCGCAATAAAGAATCCATCACAATTATGCACTCCCTGCAGCAGCTGAAGATAGCCCTTTTGCGTATCATCATTTTGAAGTGACTCAGGTATATATGGATCAATATTTTCTAATGTAAAATCATAATTTTGTATTATCCAGTTAACATTTCTTATGTTTTCTGCCGGATTTATTGTACATGTACTGTAAATCAGTATACCACCAGGCTTTACATAATCCTGTACTGTTGTGATTATTTTTCTCTGTAAATGTTCAAGCTCCCTTAGGGACTGCTCAGTTACAGAATACTTAATATCTGCTTTTTTATTTAGTACACCAAGTCCTGAGCATGGAACATCTGCTATTACTATATCGGCTTTTCGACAAATTTCTTCATCTTTTTCTCTCGCATCTGCAACTTTTGCATGAATATTCTTAAAGCCTGTTCTCTCTATATTCTCATTAATTAATGAAACCTTGTAGTCTGTTAAATCTCTAGAATCAACATAGCCTGTACCCTTAAGCAAGTCAGCTGCATGTATACTTTTTCCGCCCGGAGCCGCACATACATCTACAATGTAATCATTTAATTGTGGTGCGGCAACGCTTCCCACAAGCATGGAGCTCTCATCCTGTGCTGTAATCATTCCTTTTGAAAATGCCATAACATTTTCAAGATTATCTACATCATGTAAAATCAGACCATTTTTGTAGTATAGGGCATTTGATACATTTATTGATTGCTCCTGTAAAAGTTCAACTGTTTTCTCAACAGATTCAATTGAAGTATTAACGCGAACTGTTATGCCTGATTTTTCTGTGTCGCCCTCTAATATGCGCTTGCACCTTTCCATCCCGTAGTCCTTGACAATTTTCTTGACAATCCATTCGGGGCAGGAATATTTTATAGACATACCATAGCTTCTATTTTCATCTGGAAATACAAAATCCTGTTTGCTTCTTGATATGTTTCTTAAGACACCATTTATGAATCTTGACAAATTAACAAATTTTCTTTTTTTTGCAAGCTTAACCGCTTCGTTGCATACCGCTGAATCAGGCACAGAATCCATATAAAATATCTGATACACAGATATTCTCAAAAGGTTTCTAATTAGTGGCTTCATTTTCGTTGTCTTTACGCTTGAATAGGCATCAATTATATAATCAAGTGTTATAGCCTTTTCCACTGTTCCCATTACAACTCTTGTTATGAATTTCTTATCCTGTCTATCGGTTATTTCACTGAGAGCTTCCCTCACTACAATATGACTAAATTCCTTTTTTTCAAGAATCTTTATTACCATATCCAGTGATATTTCGCGGGTGTTTTCATGCGTCATCCTAAAATTACTCCTTTTTCCAGCTGCACTCCCCTAAGAAATGAATCTGTATCCATTCTTTTTTTTCCTTCAAGCTGAAGCTGTCTTATTATTAATGCACCTTTACCTGTCTTTACTGTAAATGAATTCTTCGTAATATCGATTACCTGACCATTTTCACCAGGATATTCATTTTCGTCCACGTCCGCATCCCATATTTTGAGTGTTTTGCCATTTAACTGTGTATATGCACTAGGCCATGGATTAAGGCCTCTTATAAGTCTCTCAATTCTCACTGCTTCCATTGAAAAATCAATTTCACCAAGAGACTTGTGAATCATTTTTGCATAATTTGATTCCTCATCATTTTGCTTAATCCTTGTTATTGTATTATTCTCAAGGCCCTCTATTGTCTTTATTGTGAGTGGACCGCCAAGAGCTGCCAGCTTGTCATGAAGGCTGCCATATGTCTCTTTACTGTCAATGGCCACTTCTTCATTAAGAAGCATATCTCCTGTATCTATACCTTCTGCCATATACATTGTAGTAATTCCTGTTATTGTCTCACCATCAATTATTACTCTCTGAATTGGTGCAGCACCTCTGTATTTTGGAAGTAATGATGCATGAACATTTATACAGCCATATTTTGGCATATCAAGGATACTCATTGGAAGCTTCTGTCCAAATGCAACTACCACAATGATATCCGGTGCAATTTCTGTCAATGTGCCTACAAATTCATCTGTACCTACCTTTACAGGCTGATATACCACAATATTGTGCTTTAGTGCCGCTTCCTTCACCGGTGTTGGCTGCATTTCTTTATGTCTTCCACGTGCTTTATCAGGCTGTGTTACAACTGCTGCCACCTCATGCCCTGCCTTGATAAGTGATTCTAACACTGGTACAGAAAAATCCGGTGTTCCCATAAATACTATTTTCATGATGCCTCATTCCTTTCAATTAACAGTGATTATTCCTCATCATAATCATCTTCGTCATAAACGTTTCTAAGTTCGCCTTCTATCTTTTCCACATACAGATGTCCGTCTAAGTGGTCACACTCATGGCATATTGCTCTTGCAAGTAATTCTGTTCCCTCAAGCTCAAACTGTTCCATATCCTCATTGAACGCAACTACCTTTGCATAATTTGGTCTTGTTACTGTTCCTACCTTACCAGGTACGCTTAAGCAGCCTTCCGGACCTGTCTGCTCTCCACTTGTCTCAACAACCTGTGGATTAATAAGAATGTATGGACCTTCTCCAACATCAATTACTACAATTCTCTTAAGAATTCCAACCTGAGGTGCAGCTAAACCAACTCCATTTGCCTCATACATTGTATCAAGCATATCATCAATTAAATCCTTAGTTCTCTCATTAACTGCCTTAACCTCTTTACATTTCTTTCCAAGTACATCATCGCCTATTTCTCTAATATTTCTTAATGCCATCTTTATATCACCTTTCTAAATATTTTCAAAATCATATTGTACATTTACAGCTTTCATCTCCTCATGATTTTTAATATCATCTTCAAATATTTTCTGTAAATTTATGAGTTTTTCGTTTCCTTTGATATATAGCATATTTCTGTATATATCATTTATCTTATATATTGATGCCTTTGCGGGTCCAATAATTATAAGCTCTTTGTCAAATGCCACTGCATCATTATACAGCATTTTTGCGCATTTTTCTGCTAATTCTTCATTTTCTGATGAAGTCTGTATTGTCAGCATTCCTGATGAAGGAGGGTATTGCATCAGTTTTCTATAAGCAATCTCATGGTTATAGAATTCCATATAATCCTGATTGGCAGCTGCAATTATGCTGTATTCCTCAGGGTTGTAGGTCTGAATAATAACATTTCCACTAATTGTACCTCTTCCTGCTCGCCCTGCTGCCTGTGTCAGAAGCTGAAATGTAGATTCTGAAGCAGTGTAGGTTGAAGCATATAGTGATAAATCTGCTGCAATTATTCCAACTAATGTTACCATTGGAAAATCATGGCCCTTTACAATCATCTGAGTTCCAATAAGAATATCTGCTTCGTGTTTTGCAAATTTCTCTATAATTTCATTATGCCCATTTTTACCGGTTGTTGTATCCATATCCATTCTTAAAACTTTTGCTGTTGGATATCTTTCCCTGACTGCTGCCTCTACCTTTTGAGTTCCGGTTCCAAATGGTGCTATGAATTTGGAGCCACATTGTGGGCAAACTTTAGGTGACTGCTCCTCATAGCCACAATAATGGCATCTTAGTTTGCCATCATTATGATACTTTAGTGAAACATCGCAATGTGGGCATTTTATTGCCTTTCCACATGCTCTGCAGGATACAAAATTAGCGTATCCTCTTCTATTTATAAACAACATTATCTGCTGATTATTTTCAAGTCTATTCTGTATAAGTCTGTCTAGCTCTGTACTAAACATTGACTTATTTCCTGATTTTAGTTCTTCTCTCATATCAATAACCTTAGTGTGCGCCATTGATGCGCCCATTGCTCTGTTATTTAACTTGTGAAGAACATATCTGTCTGTTGATGCTCTGTAAAAGGACGTGACTGATGGTGTTGCCGAGCCCAGTACGACTGCTGCGCTGGCTAATCTTGCCCTTGCAATTGCAGTTTCCACTGCATGATATCTTGGCACAGATTCACTTTTGTACGCATTTTCCTGCTCCTCATCTATAATAATAAGTCCTAAATTATTAAATGGAGTAAACAATGCACTTCTAGGTCCAATCATTATATCTACATCACCATTCTTAGCTCTCTCAAACTGATCATATTTCTCTCCCTGGGAAAGCTTTGAATTGATAACTGAGACACGGCTTCCAAATCTACTGTAAAATCTCATAACAGTCTGATATGTTAATGATATTTCCGGAATTAGTACAATTATCTGCTGTTTTCTTTGGAGCATATACTCTATAAGCTCCATATATACTTCTGTTTTTCCACTTCCTGTGACACCATAAATTAAATGGGGTCTTTCTTCGCCGTCTGCTATTGCCGATATTATTTCATTGGTGACCTGCTGCTGCTCTTCATTTAGAGTAACTTTCTTTCCACTTTCTACTGCCTTATCAATAACAAATGGATTCCTGTATATACGGCTTGCACTAAGCTTCAATATACCTGATTTTTCCATTCCCTTTATTATGGCATCTGATATTTCTAATTCTGCCTTGGCTTTTTCCTTATCTATTTCCTTATTTTTTAGAAGATACTGAATAATCTCTGCTCTTTTTACGGTATTTTTTCTGCTGGCATATGTATTTTTAAGCCTGTCTGCCTCATTTTTGCTGATTGCCAGAGAAATGCTTATTTTGTCATTGCCTTTTATCTCTCTTTTGATGGGTATTACTGTCTTAAGTGCCTGATTAAGTGTACAGCCGGTATGCTGCTTCATCCATGATGCCAATGCTATAAGCTGGGATTCTATGGGAATACTTCCCTTAGTAATCCCACTTATACATTTTAATTTTGTCACATCATATTCTGCCGTGTCTGTAACCTCTACAACATATCCACTAATAAGTCTGTTTGCCTTGCCAAAAGGTATATCTACCCTGACTCCTGCAAATAAGAAATTCTGCAAATGTTTCGGAATAATATACTGAAATACTTTATCTAATTTTTCATGGGATATATCCACTATGATATTTGCAAATTTCAACACTTCTCACCTTATTTCATAGAATATTTTTCTGCTGCCTCAACACAGTTTGTCATAAGCATTGCAATTGTCATTGGACCTACGCCTCCAGGAACAGGTGTAATTGCTGATGCCTTTGGTTCTACCGATGCATAATCAACATCGCCACAGAGCTTATTATTTTCGTCTCTGTCCATACCTACATCAATAACTACTACACCATCTGAAACATAGTCAGCAGTAATGAATTTTGGCTTTCCTATTGCCACAACGAGTATTTCAGCTCTTCTTGTTACTTCCTTTAAATCCTTTGTAGCTGAATGAGTTATTGTAACTGTTCCATTTTCTCTAATAAGAAGCATTGAAATTGGCTTTCCAACTATATTACTTCTTCCAACTACCACACATTCTTTTCCCTTTATAGAAATGTCTGAACGTTTTAATAATTCAATAATTCCATATGGTGTACATGAGATAAATCCTTCATCCCCTATTGATAATGCACCGACATTCATTGGATGAAATCCATCAACATCTTTTTTGGGATCTATTGTCTCTATAACCTTTTTCTCACTGATATGCTTAGGAAGAGGCAGCTGTACAAGAATACCATTTACATCTTCTCTGTTGTTTAGCTCTGTTATAAGATTTAACAATTCTTCTTCTGAAATATTCTCGTCAAGCTCATATGCAAGGGAATTAATTCCCACATAAGCACATGCATTTTTCTTATTTCCAACGTAAACTGTTGATGCCGGATTGTTACCCACCTGAATTACTGCAAGTGTTATCTCAATTCCTTTTTCTTTGTATGCAGCAACCTTTACTTTTAGCTCGTCCTTGATTTCCTGAGAAATCTTCTTTCCGTCTATTATCTTTGCCATAATCTGGTTCCTTTCCAATACTTAATTCTTAAAATCTATTTCCTTTAATATGTCTGCAATGATATCTCTCTCGTCAAATGGATATCTAACGCCTTTTATCTCCTGATAATCCTCATGACCTTTTCCAAGAAGAAGTATTATATCTCCGTCCTGTGCATTTTCTATGCAATACTTGATTGCTTCTTTTCTATCAGGTATTACAACAAATTCACCATCAGTTTTATTCATTCCAATTTTGATGTCCTCTATAATGTCCATTACATCCTCAAATCTTGAATTATCAGCAGTAATTACGGATAAATCTGCCAGTCTTCCGGAGATTTCACCCATCTCATATCTTCTAAGCTTAGAGCGATTACCACCACATCCAAACAGACTAACAATTCTCTTTGGATTGTAATCTTTAATTGTTGTCAAAAGACTTTCCATACTCATTGCATTATGGGCATAATCAATAAGTAGTGTGAATCTGTCGGAGATTTTCACAGGCTCAACTCTACCTCTTACAGCGAAGTGATACAAAGCCTCCTTCATTGCCTCTTCATCTATACCAATTAATTTGGCAAGCATTATTGCCGAAAGTGCATTGTAAGCTGTAAATTTTCCTGGTGTATTAACCTTGAATTCAGAATTAACAAGCCCTGTTGTAATAAAATCTATACCGATAAATCCAGCTTCTGTTCTATATTCTACATTCTTTACGCAAAGATCAGCCTTTTCATCGAAGCCGTATGTGTAAATACTGCAGGTTGAATCCTTTGTCATAGCATCACACTGTTCATCATCAACATTGAAAATACCATTTGTGCACTGTGTAAATAGAATACTTTTGCAATGTACATACTCTTCAAATGAAGCATGCTCATTTTCACCTATATGGTCCGGTGAAAGATTGGTAAATATTGCATAATCAAAATGCATTCCCGCTGTTCTTCCAACCATAAGTGCCTGAGATGAAACCTCCATTACTGCATATTCAATTCCTGCATCTACCATCATAGCTAAATAATGCTGTACATCATATGACTCAGGGGTTGTATTTTTTGTTGGAATATGTTCATCACCAATATAGGCTCCCATTGTTCCAATGACACCTACCCTTTTACCGGCATGTTCAAGTATCGACTTAATCATAAATGCTGTTGTTGTCTTGCCCTTTGTTCCTGTCAGTCCAATCATTTTAAGCTTTTTCGCAGGATAATTAAAAATAGTTTGCGAAAGATATGATAATGCAAACCTTGTGTTATCAACCATTACATATGATACACCATCCTGCATCTCAACTTCTTTCTCAACTATAACTACATTACAACCAAGTGCAATAGCGCTGTCAATATAGTCATGTCCATCGACCTGTGCACCTGTAAGACATACAAATGCAACGCCCTTTGCTGCCTTTCTTGAATCAAATGTAATGTCATTTACATCTACTTCAAGATTTCCCTGTAAAAGCTTATAATCTATATCGCATAGTAATTCTCTTAGTTTCACACAACCATCCAATCTGAAGCATATTATTTGGTTAAACCATAATTAATTATTTGAAATGCTTCGATTCAAATAACGCTCTGCTTAATCGTCAACTTCAATCTGACCATTGAATACAGTTGTTGCTGAGCCTTTCATAATAACTCTGCCGTCCTCAAGATAGGTATCCTTTAATTCGCCGCCACGAATTTTGACTGTTATTTCTTCTCCATATTTGCAAAAACCATTTAGTACTGCTGCTACAACTGTTGCACAGGTTCCTGTTCCACAGGAAATAGTTTCGCCTGAGCCTCTCTCAAATACTCTCATTTTAAGAGTATGGTCATCAATAACCTCAACAAATTCTGTGTTTATTCTGTCTGGAAATAATTCATGATTCTCAAATGATGGTCCAATTTCATCTAAATTCAGTTCATCAATGTTGTTTGTAAATATTACTGCATGTGGATTTCCCATGGATACGCATGTCATTATATATGTCAATCCATCTACAACAACCTCTCTGGCAATAAAGTCATCACCCTCAGCCTTTACAGGAATGAGAGCAGGCTTTAACTCAGCCACTCCCATATCCACAGAAATAAATTCTGCTTTTCCATTATTATCTGTTATATCAAGAGTCTTAATTCCACTCTTTGTCTCAACAGTCATCGGACTCTTATGTGCTATATTATTATCATATGCATATTTAGCAACACATCTAACTCCATTACCGCACATCATTCCCTCAGAGCCATCTGCATTAAACATTCTCATTCTGCAGTCAGCAACTTCAGATGGCATTATAAGAATAAGTCCATCTGAGCCAATTCCGAAATGTCTGTCACTAACCTTAATTGCCAATTTGTTTGGGTCATTAACAGTTTCCTTAAAACAATTTACATATACATAGTCATTTCCTGTTCCATGCATTTTAGTAAAATTAAGTATTCTACTCATGTGTTACCTCATTTCAAATATATTAAAATAATCCTGTGATTACGCCATCATTATTTACATCAATTCCATCTGCAGCCGGCTTCTTTGGAAGGCCTGGCATAGTCATTATTGCACCTGTTATAGCTACAACAAATCCTGCACCTGCATTGATATACACTTCTCTGACATTAATGTCGAAATCTGTAGGTCTTCCAAGCTTTGTCTGATCATCTGATAAAGAGTACTGAGTCTTTGCCATACATACAGGAAGCTTTCCATATCCCATTTCTGTAATTTTCTTAAGTGCCTTCTTAGCAGCCGGTGCATAGGTAACGCCTTTTGCTCCGTATATTTCTGTAGCGATTGTCTTGATTTTATCCTCAAGTGCCATATCATCAGGGTATATTGGTGCAAATTTGCTTTCTTTATTCTCGAGAGTTTCAAGGACCTTATTAGCAAGCTCAACTCCACCCTTGCCGCCTTTTTCCCATACTTCTGATAAGGCAAATTCACAGCCTCTGTCCTCGCAGAATTTCTTGACAAATGCATTTTCTGCTTCTGAATCAGTTACAAATGAATTAAGTGTAACTACTACAGGTACACCAAATTTCTGAAGATTTTCAATATGTTTTTCAAGATTTACAATACCTTTCTTAAGAGCATCCAGATTCTCAGTAGAAAGCTCTGTCTTAGGTACTCCACCATTGTATTTAAGTGCTCTAATTGTAGCAACAAGTACAACTGCATCAGGCTTAAGATCTGCCATACGACATTTAATATCGAAGAACTTTTCTGCTCCCAGGTCTGCACCAAAGCCTGCCTCTGTGATTGCTATATCAGCCATCTGAAGTGCTGCCTTTGTAGCTCTTACAGAGTTACATCCATGTGCTATATTTGCAAATGGTCCACCATGAACAAGAGCCGGAGTATTCTCAAGAGTCTGAATAAGGTTAGGCTTGATTGCGTCCTTAAGAAGGGCTGCCATTGAACCAACTGCATTGAGTTCTTTAGCAGTTACAGGCTCTCCATCATAATTGTATGCTACAATTATCTTTCCTAAACGTTCCTTAAGGTCTTCCATATTATTTGCAAGACAAAGAATAGCCATTATTTCAGATGCTACTGTGATTACAAAATGGTCTTCTCTTACGACACCATCCATTTTTGAGCCGAGTCCTACAACAATATTTCTAAGCACTCTGTCGTTCATGTCCATACATCTTTTCCATACTATCTGTCTTGTATCGATATTAAGAGCATTACCCTGCTGAATATGATTATCCATAAGTGCTGCCAATAAATTGTTAGCTGATGTTATAGCATGAAAATCTCCTGTAAAGTGAAGATTTAAGTCTTCCATTGGAACAACCTGTGCATATCCGCCACCTGCTGCTCCTCCTTTTATTCCAAAGCAAGGTCCAAGTGAAGGCTCTCTGAGTGCGATGATAGCTTTCTTTCCTAATTCTCCAAATGCCTGTCCAAGTCCAACACTTGTAGTTGTCTTTCCTTCACCTGCTGGTGTTGGGTTGATTGCTGTAACAAGCACAAGCTTTCCTTTCTTATTGTTCTCTATTCTCTTAAGAAAATCATCGGATAATTTAGCCTTATATTTACCATATAAATCAAGGTCGTCCTCTGTAATATTTAATTTGGCTGCAACTTCTTTGATTGGAAGCATATTAGCTTCCTGTGCAATCTGAATATCTGTTTTCATCATTCATTACCTCCATCGGTGTTTTTATTTTGTAAATATGTTTCAAACTCATTAAGAGTCATAAGTACCTTTCTTGGTTTGGTGCCCTCTTCTTCACCAACTACTCCAGCCTCACACAGCTGATCCATAATTCTTGCAGCTCTGTTAAAGCCAATCTTAAACATTCTCTGAAGCATACTTGTTGATGCCTTGTCCTTCTCAATAACAAACTTACCAGCCTCTTCAAAATACTGGTCATTACCATCATCACCGGATTGCTGTGCTCCGCCTGACGAACTGTTTTCAGCTGGTGCTGCTGCCATCTGCTTAGCTATATTTTCATCATAGGTTACTGTTTCAGTGTGTGATATTAAGAAATCAACCACCTTTGAAACTTCGCTGTCTGATACAAATGCTCCCTGTAATCTGACAGGCTTTACGTATCCTGAAGGATAGAATAACATATCACCATTTCCTAAAAGCTTCTCAGCTCCGTTCATATCAATAATGGTTCTTGAATCAGTTCCAGAAGATACTAACAGTGCTACTCTTGATGGTACATTTGCTTTGATAAGGCCGGTGACTACATCAACTGATGGTCTCTGTGTTGCAATTATCAAATGTATTCCTGCTGCTCTGGCCAGCTGTGCCAAACGACAAATTGATTCCTCTACTTCCTTGGCTGCAACCATCATAAGGTCTGCTAACTCATCAATAATTATAACAATTTGTGGAAGCTTTTCAGGTCTTTCTTCACCCTCCTCCACTTCAACATTCTTTATCTTCTCATTGTAGCCTTTAAGATCTCTAACGTTATAGTCAGCAAACATCTTGTATCTCTTAGACATTTCACCAACTGCCCAGTTAAGAGCTCCAGCTGCTTTCTTTGGATCAGTTACAACCGGTATAAGTAAATGAGGTATGCCATTATATACACCAAACTCTACTACCTTTGGATCTACAATTATCAGCTTGACTTCATTTGGGTCTGCTCTAAATAAAATACTCATAATGATTGAGTTGGTAAATACCGATTTACCAGAGCCAGTCGTACCTGCAATAAGCATATGCGGCATCTTTGCAATATCTGCCACGATTACATTTCCTGCTATGTCCATTCCTGCTGCAAATGCTATTTTAGATGGATGCTTTTTGAGTTCTTCTGATTCTATTAAATCTCGTAAAAGCACGGAATCTCTAGTCTCATTAGGTACTTCAATTCCCACCGCCGCCTTTCCGGGAATTGGTGCTTCTATTCTGATATCTGCTGCCGCGAGGTTTAACTTGATGTCATCTGTAAGAGATGTAATCTTACTTACCTTTGTACCCATTTCCGGCTGCAATTCATATCTTGTTACCGATGGTCCATGACTTTCATTTGTAACAGTTGCATTTACTCCAAAATTCTCAAGAATCTGCTGCAACTTCATTGCTGTTTCACTAAGTCCACCTCTTCGTCCACCCTGTGGCTTTTTAAGTGTTCCTTTTGTCAACAGGCTAACAGGTGGAAATGTGTATTTTAATGATTTTCCTGATGTCTTTGGTTCTGCTTCAGGTTTGGCTTCTGCTTTTTTCACTATTGTTCTTGATGCCTGCACCGGTTCAGCCGCCTTTGCAATTTCAGCTCCAGAAAAAGGCTTTTGCCTCATTACATTCATGGCACTTTCACTGACTACTATCTTCTCTTTCGGTACAAATGGTTCATTTTCATCCTTATCTTCCTGCTCATATGTATTCATATTAACAGGCTTTTCATCTACATTTTTCTTAGGTGCCTCGTAACCTTTTATGTACACTTCTCTTAGCGGTTCTTCCTGCTCATTTTCCTGCTGGTAATTCTCTTCAGCTTCATGTACTTTATCAATGTTTTCATCAATATCCACATGACCACGATATACCGACTTATGATGTATATCTGTTATTTCATGTATATCTTCGCTTACTCTATCAGGATTACCTACAAGTGTATCGCCTACACCTTTGGCTTTTTGATTAATTCTTCTATTCTTTCTGTACTGTTTTTCCTTAATATAGTCTGCGCTTTCTTCCCTGAGTCTATTGTAATCATCTTTTGCAGCATCATACATCTTCATACTTGTATGCTTAACACCACCAATAACCGACTTTTCAGTAATTACAATAAATGCAATTATCATAACAAGAATAATAATTATGTATGCACCATAAATACTTACAGAACTACATAATCCATTGCTTATAATTCCGCCAAAAATTCCGCCTCCGGTTTTGTGCTTACCGCATTCAGTATAAATTCTTGTAAGAGAATTTTGACTGTCTCCTGAAGACACCAGCTCCATAAATGCACACAAATCTATTATGCTTACAGTTCCTGCAATGAACTTAACAATTGCCTTGGAATTGCTGATATTTGCAATTAAAAACCATATTCCAAGAAACGTGACAATCGGTAATACATATGCTAAAATTCCAAAACATCCAAACATAAAATCACTAATTATATTTCCAATAAGCCCACACGCCCCAAAATTACTTATGGTGAATATAACTGTGATGGCAATTGATACTAAAAGCTGAATCTCCTTAACCAATTCCCTGTCATAGGGATTATGTTCAATAGGCTGTCTTGTCTGCTTCTTTGTGCTTTGACGTGCTTTGTTCTGTGGTTTTGTCTGAGGTCTTTTCTTAGCCGCCGTACTTCTGCCACTGCCCGTATTTGTTTTCTTTCTATTACCTGTATTATTTGCAGCCACAACACTGCCTCCTATACTTTAATTTCGTTAATCTTATATAGCAAAAAATAGTATTACTGCTAATGCACCCATTCCAAGGCAATAATATGCAAAATACTTGAATTTCTTCTTACGAACAACGACAAGCATTGTCTTGATACATATGTATCCACTTACACCTGCTACAATCATTCCTACGATGTAATTGATTAATTCTCCGCTTCCAAGATGCTGTCCTGCCAAATCCTTTATTTCAAGCAAATTGGCACCAAGTATTGCCGGAATCGACATAATAAATGAATATTTAACTGCAAATTTCTTATCAAAGCCACTTGCAAGGCAGCATGCAATTGTTGTTCCTGATCTCGATAGACCCGGAAGTGTTGCAAAGCCCTGTCCAATTCCGATAAATGCAGCCTGCTTATATGTTGCATCCTTTGGAGTTATTTTTCCAGTTGGCATCAAGTCTGCAAGCAGCAAAATGCAGCCTGTAAGCATAAGACTTATTCCCGGCACAATTAGTAAAGGATTATCTAAATTAAATATGTTTTTAAATATAAGTCCCATTATTCCGGTTGGAATTGTAGATACAATAATCAGCATTACAAATCTTCTATATGGTGTGGAAACAACCTTTCGATATGTAACTTCTCTGCCCATTTTTTTCTTAATGAACAGTGAAATATTTACACAGCAATCAACGACAATTCCTATTCCTTCAACTATAAGTTCCCATATATCCTTGTAGAACGCAATAAATACTGCGACGAGTGTTCCAAGATGCAGCAAAAGGTCAAATGTAAGACCTACATCATCTAATCCGAATAATTCCTTCATTATAGCTAAATGTCCTGAACTACTTATGGGTAAGAATTCTGCTAATCCCTGAACCAAACCAAGTATTATTGCCTCAAATAATTTCATATGCATTTACTCCAATCCTTATTTTCATGGCACACTTTGCCATACTATTCTATATTTTACTATTAATTTTATTTTTATTCAATACAAAATAGTCCTGTGTAAGTAAAAAGCATTGAAAAAATACTACATTTTGGTGATTATACGTTGTTATCTATCATCTCGTGAAGCTTCTTTAGTGCGCTTCCAATACCACCAACTTCATCTATTATTCCTTCATCCACAGTCTGTCTTCCCACTAATATAGTTCCCAGGTCTTTTGTCATCATTTGAGTATTCATCATAAGTTCTTCTATTCTTTCAGGTTTTATTTTGCTATGATTCGAGATAAAACCGACAATTCTGTCCTGCATTTGCTTAAAATAATCATAGGATTGTGGTGCTCCAATAACAGTTCCGCCCATTCTTACCGGATGTACAACCATTGTTCCCGTAGGCACAATAAATGAATAGTCCGCTGACACAGCAACCGGACCACCAATTGAATGGCTCCCTCCAAGTACCAGGGATACTTTAGGCTTACTTATACTTGCAATCATCTCGGCTATGGCTAATCCTGCTTCTATATCTCCGCCCATAGTGTTAATAATAACAAGTAATCCCTTTATACTCTCATCCTCCTCCACATTTGCAAGCTTTGGAAGTACGTGCTCATACTTTGTTGTTTTTGTGTTTTGCGATAGTACATCGTGACCCTCAATTTCACCAATTATTGATAATAAATGTACTTTATTATTGTTTTTTTCAAGTTCAATTTGTCCCATTTCCTTTATATCTTCATTCTGACTCATATTTCCTCCTAACGGAGCATTTTTTTGCGACGTTAGGCGAAGTGAAATTCGCGAAGGCGATTTCGCTTCTGCCATAAGTACTATTTGTGATGCTCCTTCACAAATAGTGGGGTTAAAAAATAGGAAAGTGATAAATCACTTTCCTATTATGTGTAAATACTATTATTCTATTCTTCATCAGCAAGATTAATTTTTGATAATGTTGCTATTAGCAATCCATATCTTTCAATCTGCGTCTCTTTATCCTCAAAATTGCCTATTACTATATTGAGTTCTTTGTTGATATCTTCTAATAATTTCTCGGCAAAATTAACTTTAAGATCCTGAATAACATCTTCAAATCTCATAACTTCTCGTTCAAGCTTCTTACAAATACCTTCTCTAACATCATATATTGTATCTGACAATACCTTCTTAAAATTTGATTTCATCGAATTGCTCTTAATTTCACCATTAAATTCAGATGTTATTATTTCTTCAAATGTTGTAGTTGCAAATTCAATTGTAGGTATTTTAATACCCTGCAAGGTCTGTTCTACAAGGAGTCTATAATATGAGGAATCAAAATTATCTCCAAGTGCATCAAGATTTTCAACAATTATTGACAGTAATCTATTCTTTAGCATTGCGATGTCAAGAGATTTATTAAACGCTAATTCTATACATTCCTTTCCATCCTCGACAAAATTCCTAATATTTTCAACTGCATCGTATGCGTCTATATACTGATATTTTTCATCATAGCTGTATATGACCCTGCTGCTTGTTCCCCATGTCCAAGGCAGATACCATCTTGTCGTTGATTCCTTTCGAATCTCATAATGAGTTGTAATACCTTCCTTTTCTGCAACCTGAAGGTATTCTCTGTTATACGCTCTAATTTCACTGATAGCTTCCAGCTTATGCTTTTCAACTTTCTCAATCAGTTCGTTAAATACTATTTCAAGATTGGCATTCATCTTATTAATCTGCATTGATATCTGTTTTTTCTGGTCCATAAGTTTTTCTCTATCATATGCAGTAAGCTGAGTAATCCTTTTCTTAGCAAGCTTGTCTATTCTTGAAAGCTTATCGTTAAGCTCTTCCTTCGCCATAGGTATAAATGTTTTTGCTTTTTCTTCAAGCATTACTTCCTTATGATCAACAACCTCTTTGAACAGAGCTCTTATCTCATCCATATTACCTATAGCTTTTAATTCTTTAGCAGATACTTTGTTTTTAGCCGTTAAATCTTCATATACTTTTCTCTCTTTATTGCTATACTCATCAACTTTTTTTCTAGACATTGCTTCTGCCATTGCTGATACAAATATAGGCTTTTTAATCTGCTCAATTACTTCATTATTAACAAATCTATTTGTATTTCTGTAATTTGTAAATGCAGAATCTGCATAAGATGTAAGCTTTTGCTTTGTGTCTGCTATTGCTGTCTTAAGATTTGGATTGCTCCACAATGTATCTCTAAGTCCATCATCAAATCTACTGCATACAAGAATTACTTTTTTTACGCCCTTTTTTGGAAGCTGTGATGCCATCAAATCAATATCATTTTTATCAAGGAATGACGTTGACTTACTAAGGAAAAATACAACATCACATATCTCCATAAATTGTTTTGTCTTATCAACACGTGAGATTATTGGATCATACAGTCCCGGAGTATCTACTATTGAAATATCCTCCAAATCCTCATTATCTACATATATACTTACACTTTTAACTATAGGGGTGAATTTACCATCCTCACCTACATATTCGTTAAGACCTTTCATCAGAGCTTCATATGTATCAAACTTTATTGTCTCTTTTTCCATAAGAATATATTCTTCTGGAGCAAGGTTTCTCTCTCTTAACATAGAAACTATTTCTTTAGCACCTACATAATCATTCGTCTCTAGCTCTGACTTTGACTTAGCTACAATGAGTTTCCATTCATCCATATTGAAATATTCTACTTCAATTCTGTTCTCATAATCATACTCTATTTTTGTTAATGCTGCCGTCTTTGGTGTAACTGCAGTTGGAAGTACATTTTTGCCATCAAATAATAATGTATTTAAAAATGTTGATTTTCCAACCTTAACCCTTCCGATAATACCAATGTTTAGTTTTCTGTCCTCTCTAAAAAAGTCGTCGGTCTTTAACTTGAAACTTTTCTTAATAGAAGCTATATCAAATAAGTCAATTTCATCCTCAAAATCCTTAAGCACCGTATATACATTATCAACTTTATCTGTGAATTTTTCAAACTCAAGTTCGTCTTCCCTTGTTTTCTTAAAGATATCCATAATTATTTATTCCTCCTAAGCCTCTGCTACATTTTCATCTTCCCTAAACTTCTTTAAAACATTAAGGTCGGCTTCAAGTCCTTCAATAGTCTTAGCTCTGTTGCTTTCTTCTATGCTAATATCAATCTTAACATCCTGTATTGATTTCTTAAGAACTTCCTTCTGTCTTAAAACATCCTTTTCAATCTTTTCATTAATTGTTGCAATATATCTAACTATTTCATTTTCTATGCTTGTAACTGTCTGTTCTGCTACTTCATTAATAAGGTTATTTGCGGCCTTATCTATTTCATGCTGTTTCTTTTTGTTGTTTCTAATATTTAGCATTGTATCAGCAACTATACCTACAACGCCACCTATTATACCTATTACAGGTCCTGACAGTACCGCTCCAACTCCTGCGAGTATTACAGGTAAAGCAGTTTTTGCAGAATCCTCAACTACATTATCTGAAAGTCTCTGTGTTATATCAGAAATAAGAATTTCACTTGAAGGAAACTCTATCTGAATCATTTCGGCAATATGTTCAACATACTTCTTAAGCTTAGGCTCGAATTCTGTATTAATACCAATTCGTACTGAACGTCTTACAATAGCATTAATCTTATCTGTTATATCTGCACCGCTCTCAAGCATAGCACTTATGGTTGCTGAACTTGATTCAAGATCATTCTTAACACGCTCTCTAATAGTATTTGTACATACCTTTGCCTGTCTCTCAAAGTTATTTTTTTCTCTCTCAATTTCTACTGTAATTTCCTGCATTCTCTTTTCAAGTTTTTCCTGTTCCTGCTCAAGTCTAGAAGTAGAAAGACATTCTTTGTCGATTCTATCCTCCAAATAAGCTTCAGGATATCTTGATTCATTTTTTAGCATTTTTGAATACTTATTGACAAATATTTCACCTGTTTTTCCCTGTATCTCAAGCAGAATATCTTTTAATTCGTCAACTTTAATGTGACCATATGCATCTACACAGGCAACGGTTACATCTTCTTCATCATAAATTCTACTGACAATCTTTTTAAGTAACTTTCTACATTCTTCAAGTTCATCATCATCTAATCTGTTACTTTTTGTAATAACTACATAAACAGGCATATTATATGCTTTAAGTTCCTTAAGAAAATCCGAAATACTTTCCTTAAGTACTGGTTCGTCCGACGATACCACCAAAAGATATGCAAGACTATTTGGAAGATATTGATCAATGGCTCTATTATGTAATTCTATGCTTGTATCAAAGCCAGGCAAATCCACAATATTTACTGATTGAATCTGTTTAAGAAACTCATTATCGTATTCTATCTTTACAAGGTCTGTTGTCTGCACTGTTAAGCCCTTTAGTGGTAACTCTTCAATTCCTCTCTCCACTATACCTGACTTATCATACTGGTATACCTTATTATTTCCATAGTAAATCTCTGTTGGCACAGCTGTTTCGGGAGTGATATCTACACTTAATAACGGTTTTTCTATAATTGCATTAATCATTGAACTTTTTCCGGTACTAAAATTACCAATTACCGGTGTATTAACCCTATAATTGTCAATTCCATCAATAATTTTATCTATCTCGTCCGTTTCCATTCCGTATCGCAATTTAATCTCTTTTAGTTTTTCAAACTTTTCCTTATATACAGCTATGTATTCCATTTCTAATCCTCCTATAACACCTTTGGTTCAATATTTTGAGTTGAATCTCCAACTATTAACTCACCCTGATATACCTTATGTACGTCTTTTGTATCGCCATTAATCATTCTAAACAGAATCTTTAATGTTTCTTTTGCTATCTTATCTACAGGCTGAGCTATTGTAGTTAATGATGGCGAATAATAGCTTGATAGCTCCAATCCGTCAAAACCTGCCACAGATATATCATCAGGAATTCTAAGTCCTGCATCCATAATAGCTTTTGACGCACCGATAGCTATACTATCAGCTATTGCAAATACAGCTGTTGTATCTACATTCGATTCGATTAACTTTTTCATAGCCAGGTATCCATTTCTCATAGAATACCTATCCCATTCATCTTCTATTATTATAGCAAGTTTTTCATCAAATTCTACATGATTTTTTTGAAGGGCACGCCTATAGCCCTCAAGTCTCATAGTACCAATGCTTTCATCCTCCGGAGATGATGTTATAATAGCAATTTTTTTATGCCCCAGACTGCACAAATAATCAACTATTTTTTCACTTTCCTTCATATCATCTACTGCAACTGACCCACAGTATCTTGTATGTACTATATTTTTCATTCCTACTGTACTAAGTACAAATGGAACTGTTATTTTCTCAAGTTTTTCTT